>JAABXR010000371.1 GCA_011776225.1 Phycisphaerae bacterium | reverse complement strand
TCGTGCAAGCTGCTGCAGGACGTCATCATTGACCTTTACAGGGCCGGGAATAAATAACCTTGGTGGATTTTTCCAATCTACCATATAGCCTCCTGTGAAAAAGTTACAATTTGTTAATCGTCAGGCCTGTATACACTTTCGGATAAAAGTATGTCGATTTTTGCGGCATTTTTTCACCGACATCTGTGACCATTTTTAGCTGTACCATTTTCGGCGGATTTACCAAAAATGCCACTTGTTTTTCGCCGGTGTCGACTTTGGCGATTGACTCATCAACCGCACTGCCGGCATCTTTTATGTATTCGACGTTGCCGCCGCGTGCCAGTTCTTTCTCGCCGATTCCCAATAGTTTTTCGAGTACAAGTTTATGCAACACGGAGACATTGAGTGACTTCCAGCCGCTGCTCATATTTGAAGCTACTGAGTCCATCACCTGCTTGTCCTTCAAAACGGCAGTGTAGAAAGCATTGCTTCCGCCGTAGATTCCCAAAGCATTTTTATCTTCGTCGTGCTCGGCCTTCATTCGTCCCAGCATCTTTTGTTTTGCTTCTATCTTGGTTTGGGATGAGTCAAACTCAAACTCGGTAATCTCGAAATTCTCTTCGAGAGCGACGATGAGTTTATCCAGCTCGAAGTTGTCGAGGTTACCAACAAGACGGTGAGTGGCTAAAATCGTCAGCCCCTCGTTTCGCGTATTAACAAAGGCGGTCATTTGATAGCCGGCTGCGGGATTTCTGGTTTCTCTATAATAATTTAAAGCTGTTTCATAACGATGATGGCCGTCCGCGATGATACAGCTTTTATCGGCCATCATCTCTGTAATGACATTGATGCTGTCCTTTGATGTTATAGCAAACAAACGGTGACGAACATCCTGCTCATCGGAGTAATCCACAAGGGGTTCTTGTGTGGCTGCTTGCTTAACGATTTCATCCGCAATCTTCTGTTTGTCTTCGTAAAGCATAAAGACCAGCCCGAACTTGGCCACAGTTGCCCTTTTGAGATTAAGACGGTCAACCTTCGGCTCATCGAGCGTCTGTTCGTGAGGCTTGACGATCTTACCGAATTCTTCCAGCCTGGCCAGGGCGATGAAGCTGCTGCGCTGAAAATGATTACCGGCAACATCGAAATCCTGGACATAGGCGTAGATGGTATCCGTCTGGTCCTTTTGTAAGACGCCTTTGTCTATCCAGGTTTTGAGATAGTCGGCAGCCCTTGTGTATTGATTGTTGTCCTCATTATCAAAAGAGGTTGTTTTGCCTTTGATTATGCGAACGATATTATACTTGCTTTTCTCGTAGAGCTGTTTCTGCTGGTCGGGACTGATCACATCATACGGGGGAGAAATGCAGTTTCCCACGTCGCCGACTACGCCAGGATCGTACCTAAATGCCTTGAAAGGCTTAACTTCCATTACCAATGCCTTTTAATCCTTTCTTTAATTCTAATATCAGACTTTAAACACTCTTATAATAGTTCAGTCTAAAACTTAAGGGCCGCGTAAGATACTAAATATTGAGAGGATTGTCAAATGCGAAGATGGCTTGTTTTTTAAAATGATGCAGGACAACAAAAATACAAAATCTACGAAGATTTCTTTTCCGCCAAAAAATGATTTATACCAGCGGCTGCGATTCGGCCTTGGCCCATCGCCAGGATTACAGTGGCGGCGCCCAGGACGATATCTCCGCCGGCATAAACGCCCTCCAAGGAGGTTTTGCAGTTTTCATCAACAACGATATTGCCCCACTTGTTAAATTCAAGGCCGGGGGTAGTCTGGCGAATCAACGGATTTGCAGTGTTGCCAATCGCAATAATTACGGTGTCAACCTCGATTTGGAACTCTGAGCCTTCAATCGGTAGGGGCCTTCGCCGGCCGGATTCATCCGGTTCGCCGAGCCGATACTTGAGACATTCGATTGCAGTTACACAACTATTTTCATCGCCGATGATCCGTTTTGGACTTTGCAATATATGAAATTCGATGCCTTCCTGCTTTGCATGATGGACTTCTTCAATTCGAGCAGGCATTTCCTTTTCGGTTCTTCGATAGACCAAATAGACCTTTTCTGCCCCGAGCCTTACCGCCGTTCTTGCAGAATCCATAGCGACATTTCCGCCGCCGACGACGGCGACCTTTTTCGAGCGAGCAATGGGGGTGTCGGCACCGGAACCGAAGTCGTATGCCTTCATCAGATTGGCGCGCGTGAGGTATTCGTTGGCACTATATACTCCCACAAGGGATTCACCCTCGATTCCCATGAATCGCGGCAGGCCGGCCCCTACGCCGATATAAACTGCATCGAAGCCGTCTTCTTTCATCAATTGCTCTACTGTTCTTGTTCTGCCGACGACAAAGTTACAGACTATTTTGACACCCATCTTCGTCAGGGTATCGATTTCTTCCTGTACGATGGCTTTAGGCAATCTGAATTCCGGGATTCCATAGACCAATACTCCGCCTGGTTTATGAAAGGCCTCGAATATAGTGACATCGTGGCCGGCTCTTCTGGTATCAGCGGCAGCGACGATGCCGCCGGGGCCTGAGCCGATCACGGCTACCTTCATTCCGGTCTCTGCTGCGACGGCCGGGATGCTCTCATTGTCTTGGGGAACACCCTGATCGAGGTCGGCGACAAACCTTTCCAGTCGGCCGATTGAAACGGCCTTGGTCGGATCCTTGAATTTTAAGCCGACAGTGCATGTTTGCTGACACTGGACCTCCTGGGGACAAACCCGCCCACAGACGGCCGGCAGGAGTGAGTTTTCTTTGATGATGGCAAGGGCTTTCCTGAAATCGCCATCGGAAATAGCGGCTACAAAATCTCGTATTTTTATCTGTACAGGACAGCCCTTAACACAGGGGGCCTTTTTGCACTGCAGACAGCGCATTGCTTCGAGTCGAGCGTGTGTTTCGGTATAGCCGGTCGCCACCTCGTTGACATTGGCTCTTCTCTCAATGGGGTCCTGTTCGGGCATGTCCTGAGGGGGTATTTCGTATCTCTCAGAGGGTTTAAGCTTATCGGTTTTCTGCTTTGTTAAAAGCTGGTTCAGAAGTTCCTGTCTTTCTTTGTCCGTCACTGTCACAAGTCCCTAAGAATCCATTGTTGATAATAGCACAAAATGTTAAAAGAAGTCCGTATTCAATACTTTATTTGTCCAGGCCGATTTTGCATTTATGCTTTTTGTACTGCTCGTAGGCCTGTTGTTCCTGGTGTTTATAGGCATTTAATCTTTTTATCATCAAGTCGAAGTCGACTTTATGTCCGTCGAATTCCGGGCCGTCGACGCAGACGAATTTAGGTTTGCCGTCATATTCGACCCGGCAGCCGCCGCACATGCCGGTGGCATCGACCATAATCGTATTGAGTGAGACCTGTGTGGGAATGTCAAATTGCTTTGTCACCTCACAGCAGAATTTCATCATTATAGCCGGGCCGATTGATACTACAAGGTCCGGTTTTTTTTCTCGTTGGCAGACTTCTTTCAAAGGCTCGGTTACCAGGGCTTTCCGTCCATAGGAGCCGTCATCAGTTGTTATAATCAGTTCGTCGGAAATCCGGGTAAATTCGTCTTCAAGAACAAGCAACTCTTTGGTTCTTGCTCCAAGGATGCTGATGATTTTGTTCCCGGTTTCTTTCAGGGCTTTTGCGATAGGCAGTAAAGGAGCATTGCCGATACCACCGCCCACGCAGACCACGGTGCCGAATTTTTCTATATGGGTTGGCTTGCCTAACGGACCGGTGATGTTGGCAATTTTATCGCCTTGCTGCATCTGGGCCATTTCGGCGGTAGTCTTGCCGACGCGCTGCCAGATTAGGCAAATAGTGCCTTTTTTGGCGTTGACATCGGCGATTGTCAGGGGAATCCGCTCGCCATATTCATTATTGATGCTAATAATGACAAATTGGCCCGGTTTCCTTGCTCGAGCAACAAGCGGTGCTTCGATTTCGGCGGTGAAAACGTCCTCTGAGAGCTGTTTTTTGGACACGATTTTGTGCGGCACTTTTTACTTCCTTTGTTCAAAAAACTCGAAAAAGGACCATTATTACATATATTAGGTCAGACATCAAGTTTTAGTTCAAAACATATTGCGGATAAAAGCTGTGTCGTTGATTTTGGTGATTTAGAAAGGTTCTGCGGCTACTTATCAATGATAACAATGTTGTATAAAAAAGGTTGTATATATTCGCAGGTCGATATAAGACGGCCTACGAAGATATTCCACCTTTACATGCAGTTTGATGCGCTTCTGCTCTTATCAGAAGCTGCCGAGCCGCTAATACCAGATGGTAATTATGATATTAGGTTCGGTCTTTTTGGCCTGGACGTCACCTGTTACCGTGTTGGTTCGTTTTATAATAACACCGGGATTTTCTTTTAGCCATTTACTGATTTGGTCATCAAGAAAGTCCATGGCACCGGGGTGCAGTTTTGTAAAGAAAGTCTTTACGCCCGTGATTCGGTTAACGGAAACTTTTTTTGTCTCCACCTTTTGTAAAGCCGGCTGTGGTATTGCAATCTTTGGCATCGCAGGCTTTTGCGCGGCGGGTTTTGGCGCAGCAGGCCTTTGTACGGCGGGCTTTGGTATCGCGGTCCCGGGTGCCTGCGGTGTGTTGCTGCCGCCCAGGCTCAGTGGGGCATGTGAAACATTCGTATCGCCCGTGCCATCATCAAAGGGAATCGGTTTATCAAGGTCTTCACCTAAGGGGATTGGCTGATTGAGATTTGGGTTGTCGGGAACGTTGCTGTTATTGAAATTCTCCATGATGACACTCCTTCAAAAATTAAATGCTAATAATGCCACTTAGGTATGAAAGGCATCCCATTTTGCGATATACCGCAAAATGGAAACTAACACAACTGAATACCAAACGAAAATAACGGCTTAATTTAGCCGGATAGCTCATTTGTTTTGTTGTCTTTATTTTGCCCTGTTTGTTTTCCGCTTCAGCTTTTGTCTTGTGAGCCAGATTCTTTTTTGACTTCTTCCGTCTTTGCCTGTTCGGTTGCTTCCCCGGCCTCCTTGGCAGATTCCTCTTTTTCCTTTGCTTCAGCTTCTTTTTTGGCTTTATCTGCTTCTTCTTTTGCCTTGGCTGCTTCGGCTGCGGCCTTTTCTGCAGCGGTTTTTGCTTTTTCAGCTTCGGCCGTTGCCTTTTGTAAATCTGCTTGTGATTGTTGTGTTTCGGCCTTTAGCTTTTCAAGCTCAGCTTTTAATTTTTCTATTTGTGCCTGTGTCTGCTGAACAAGTGCATCGGCTTTTTCAGTGGCTGCTTTTGCTTCGGCTTTTGCTTTTGCCGTTTCTGCCTTTGCTTTTGCCGTTTCCGACGTTGCTTTTTGCACATCCTCTTTTGCTTTTGCCGTATCGGCTTTTGCCCGTTTTTCGATGGCAGCCGCTTTTTTTGTGGCTGTATTGGCATCAGCTATTGCTTTTGCCGCGTCAGCTTTTGCCTTCTTTTCGACGGCGGCGGCTTGTTCTATGGCTGTGTTGGCATCAGCTGTTGCCTTGTCGGCTTTTGTTAGGGCCCTGTTGGCCTCGGTTGTTGCCCTTTTGATTCTGTCCTCAGCGTCTCTGACGGCGGCGCGGGCCTCTGCTTTTTCCGCCTCGGCCTCCATTCGTGCCTCTTCGGCATCCTTTGTTTTGCTCTCTTTCTCCAACATATCGAGTGGATCTGTAAAGATATTTCCTGAAGGAGATCCCTGTTTTCTTTCGACCTCTTCGGTCATTTCATCCCTCGGGATACCACCGGTGGAGAAAGTCGGAGTTAATATGAATATAGTCTCCACGGCCCTTTCTTCAAAATCTCTGCCGGAGAACAGTATTCCGATCAGTGGTATGTCTTTTAGAAACGGGATGCCGCGGAGGACGTCACGCCTCTCGCTCTTCCTGAGGCCGCCTATGATTAGACTTTCGCCTGGCCTGATGCGGGTTTCTTTGTTGGTTATTTCTTTTTTGGTGACGATGGGTATCTGTTTTACACCTTCGGGAGTTAGCTTTGATCCGATTACGATATGTGTTTGCAGGCCTATGTAACCATTCGCGAAGACGTGAGGAGTGATTTCAAGCGAGTCGACTACGTCTGCATATTCGGTAGAGGACCTGGTGACACGAGAGTAGTCATAGATAATGTATGTCTTGTCAATCGGTACCTTCTGTTCTGATGACACCTTGGCTGTTTTGCCGTTGACAACTTCAAGCGTGGGATTCATCAGGACTTTAAGATAACCCTGTGACTCTAATATGTCCACAACAGCCATGAATTTATCATCCATATAGCCAACGTTAAGACCCATTTTGGCACGGCCAAACTCCCTCAGTGAAGCGCCGGGAAAAGCTGCGAGCGGATCATTTTCTAATAACCACTGGACGACATCTTGTCCATAAGGCCTGGCAGATGGTGACGCCCAGATATTCTCGCCGAACAGGTCCTCAATAGCGGTGGTGGTTTCCCAGTCTAATGTCTTATCCGCGTAGACTTCGGAGATAAGACAGCTTATTTTAACCTGAATCGGCGCGATATCGACAAGTTCTAATGTCTCTTGTACCGCTTCGACATCTTCTCTGGTAGGGCATCTTACTATCAGTTGGTTGGTGGCGGCAACACTGCTGACAGTGTAGTCTTTGATGGTGGTTGATTTTCCCTTTGCGTTAAAAAGTAGTGTGGCAAACTGCTTATGGACAATAGCCTCCAGTTCAGCGGAGGAAAGGTGTTTGCAGAAGTAAAACAGTTTGAACTCCGATGTCCCGCCAACTGTTTGCTCTACGATTTTTGGCGGCGCTTTGTAAATGCTGGGCATGGGAATGTTTGGTTCGGGGGTTGTCTCAACTCTGCCAAGGTCGTCGAGGATCTTGGCGGATTCCCTGCTGGCGGTTTTATCGGTTAGAAAATCTCCGCATCCTCCTATCCACAGAGCAACTCCCAACACCAAAGCCACGAATAGCCTTTGGCTGAAGCTAATTATCCGGCTGCTATTCATAATTGCACACCGTCACTATACGTTCGCGCGTAACAAAACTACGACGCTATCTTCCAGCGTGTTCAATAAAAACAAAGACGGTATACCCACGTATTGTATTGCATATATCTTTATCGTCAAGCATATTCGAATAAACTTAGCCAAAAAAAGGACCTTAATTTTACCCAAATTAACATTTGACCGACCCGCGTTTTTTTGCTATTTTTATCGGATTATGGCAAAAAAAAAGCAAAATAATGCAAAAATTTGTTTTGTGGCGTTAGGCTGCCCGAAAAATATTGTCGACAGTGAAAAAATGTTGGCCGAAATCGCCCAGGCCGGTTTTTTGATAACCCCGGACCCTAAAAATGCGGATGTCGTTGTAATCAATACCTGTGGATTTATCACTCCCGCCAAAGACGAAGCGCTCGAAGCAATACAACACGCCGTCCACTGTAAACTCAATGGCGCTGTGAAAAAAGTAATTGTTGCTGGATGTCTTCCGGAGAGATTGGGCCCGCAGCTTTTCGAAGAAGCTGACGGTATCGATGCAATTGCGGGCCTTGGCCAGCGCGATAACATTGCGCAGATAATCAAAAAAACTATTCTCTCCAAACAGCCTGTAGCTTTCCTGAATCAATCATCTCACACAACCAGTGACGACAGGGCAAGATTACTCATTACCCCGGGCCATTGGGTGTACCTTCGAATCAGCGAGGGCTGCAATCATAAATGTTCTTTCTGTACAATACCGGCAATCAGAGGCTCGTTTAGAAGCAAGCCTGAGAAACTCGTTCTGGCCGAAGCCGCTGAATTGGTTTCGGCAGGAGCGGTCGAATTAAACATAATAGCTCAGGACACGACACACTACGGCCGTGACTTGAAAATTAAAAATGGTTTGAGTAAGCTGTTAAAGAGACTTGAGCAAATTACCAAGCTCAAATGGATTCGATTGATGTATCTGTGCCCATCCGGTATCGATGAAACGCTTATCGAAACCATCGCAACAAGCGAAAAAGTCGTCCACTATCTTGATATTCCAATCCAGCATGTAAACGATCAAATCTTAAAGTCCATGCACCGGCCTGATACCAAGGACCGCCTCCGACAACTGATTGAAAGATTGCGTTCGGCCATCCCCGATTGCCTGCTTCGGACGACCATAATAGTGGGATATCCGGAAGAAACCGACCAACAGTTCGAGGAACTGCTGGATTTTATCAAATGGGCTGAATTCGATGCTCTCGGCTGCTTCAAATTCTATCCCGAATCCGGAACCGCTGCCGCCGAAATGCCCGCCCAGGTACCTGACAAGATAAAACAGCAGCGTCTCGACGAGCTGATGCTCACTCAGCAGAAAATCGCCTTTGCCAAAAACAAAAAAAGAATCGGCAGCGAACTTACTTGTCTGGTTGATTCCGTTGATGACCGAGGTACGGGCCGGGGACGCTTTTACGGCCAGGCGCCCGATATCGACAGCATCTGTATCATAGAGAATTGCTCGGCAAGCCCGGGACACTTCATCGATACGAAAGTCGTCGGCACGAAAGACTACGACTTGCTCGTTCGGCAAATTTAGTATTGAATTGCATATGAAACGACAGTAAACTTGCCGCTATGCTTAAACTTATTCCGAATATTTTGACTTTTGGCCGGCTTGTTTTGACTATCGTCTTTCTGATTATGATTCTTTACTCACCACCTCGCTATGCTCAGGGCGAGATACCGTTTCCGGGTTTTCTTGATATTGCTTTTATCCTCTTTGTCGTTGCCGGCCTGACTGACATGATTGACGGCACAGTAGCACGTAAGTTAAATGTGGTCAGTAAGTTCGGACGGATGGTAGACCCTCTTGCCGACAAAGTCCTTGTCTGCGGTACCTTTATATGTTTTGCGATAATCAAGCAGCCAAAGCTTTTTGATTTTGGGCCGATTACATTGACTGTGATTCACTGGTCGGTGGCCGGAATTCTCATCGCCAGAGAAGTATATGTGACGGTATTGCGGCATATTGCCGAGGCTCGCGGTATCAGCTTTGCCGCCACTGTCTCAGGCAAGATCAAAATGTTCCTGCAATCTTTTGCCATCGGTACCGTGATTATAAAAATGGCCCACGTCCAGACCGCTCAGTGGGGATATTGGTTCACTACTGTGACGTTCGCGGTTATGTTGGTAGTTACCGTTATCTCAGGGCTGAGAGCAACTCAGCGAAGTTGTTGGAAAACGGCAGCCAAATCCCCAAAACCTGCTTCTGCTTAACAATCTTTAGTTTTTGAGTGTTTTAAGCAAAAGATCTTTAGATAAGGAAAGAGGGATATGAAACTTCAATCATTCTATTTGAAAAAACTAGTAGTTCTTTGTGCTGTTTTTTGGATTTTTACGAGTTTGTCACCATCGGTATACGTCCGGGCAAAAACAGGTGATGCAGAGAAGGTGGAAGAATATATGCCGCCGATTCCGGAAGGGAAAAAGTGGAAATTGGCGTGGAGTGATGAATTCAACGGTGCAAAGGTCGACGAATCGAAGTGGGAAATCCTCGGTGACTGGAAGCGGCGGGATGGATTTTGGATTAAGGAGGATTCTTATCTGGACGGAAAAGGAAATTTGGTACTTCGCACAAAGAAAGATGGCAGCCGTTATACCTGTGGGGCCGTGCGTACCAAAGGAAAGTTCGAGCATAAGTTCGGCTATTGGGTGGCTCGATGCAAGTTTCCCAAACAGCAGGGACACTGGCCCGCATTTTGGCTTCATATAGACAGCGTTAATAAAGTAGGAAACCGGGGCAGGGACGGTACAGAAATAGACATCATGGAGAAACCTTGGCGGGAAGATAAAATAACACAGAATTTACACTGGGATGGCTATGGAAAAGAGCATAAGCACGCCGGCCAAAGCTCCACAATACCCGGTATAAGTGAAGGATTCCATACCTTCGGTCTGCACTGGACGCCGGACGAATATGTCTTCTATGTCGACGGTGAAATAACATGGCGTACAGGTGCAGGCGGTGTTTCACAGGTGCCGCAATATATAAAACTTACCGAAGAAATTGGAAAGTGGGGTGGTGATATAACAAAAGCAATGCTTCCCGATTATTTTCTAACCGATTACGTCCGTGTATATGACATGGTGGATGACGATGAGGCGGATGCAATGCGGGATATCATTCGCAGGGCCGCGAACGTCAGGCCTTCACCCCGGCAGCTTTCCTGGCAGGAATTGGAATTCATCGCCTTTATCCACTTTGGCGTCAACACGTTCACCGGTCGTGAATGGGGCACAGGCAAGGAGGACCCGAAGATATTCAATCCCGAGAAGTTGGATACCGACCAGTGGTGCCGTATGATGAAGGCCGCCGGGATGACCCAGGCCATTTTAACGGCCAAGCACCACGATGGATTCTGTTTGTGGCAGACGCGATATACGAAGCACTCTGTGGCTTCGAGCCGTTGGCGCGGCGGCAGGGGGGACGTGCTGCGGGATTTGGTCGATTCGTGCAGGAAGTACGGGATTAAGGTTGGCGTATATCTATCGCCCGCCGATTTGTACCAGATTGAAAGCTCCGAAGGCCTGTATGGCAACCTGAGCAAATATTCAGAGCGGATTATCCCCCGGCCGGTACCGGCTCGTCCATTCCGGGACAGGCGGACCTTCAAATACGTCGTGGACGATTACAACGAATACTTCCTGAACCAGTTGTTCGAGCTGCTGACCGAGTACGGTCCTATCCATGAAGTCTGGTTTGATGGGGCACATCCCAAACGCAAGGGTGGGCAGAAATATACCTATGCACAGTGGTATGAGATGATCCGAGAATTGGCTCCACAGGCCGTAATCTTCGGTAAGGGGCCCGACGTGCGGTGGTGCGGCAACGAGGGCGGGCGTACAAGGGCTGCTGAGTGGAGCGTTATTCCCATCAGTGCACCGGTGGACGAGTTCACTTGGCCGGATATGACGGCACAAGACCTCGCAAGCCTGCCTAAACTTAAGGACAGCCTCATTCGCGGCGGATACCTTCATTGGTACCCGGCCGAGACCAACACGTCAATCAGGCACGGTTGGTTCTGGCGCGACGGAAAGCAGCACGTCAAAACAACAGAGCAAATACTTGATATTTGGTATCGCTCCGTCGGGGGCAATACGGTCTTTCTGCTGAATATTCCTCCTAATCGCGATGGGTTATTTCCCGAGCGCGACAGCAAGGTGCTCCGGGAAATCGGCCAAATTCTTCGCGAGACTTTTAGGACCAACCTGGCCGAGGGCGCAACTGCGACCGCCTCAGTGAGCCGCGGTTCGGGTTTTGAAGCAGCCAATGCCCTCGATAGTGATACAACCACCTGCTGGATGCCGCCCGATTGGATCACAAGGGCCGAGTTGGTGATTACCCTGAATGGAGAGAAGACCTTCAATCGCGTTATGTTCCAGGAGCAAATACGCGATTTCGGCCAGCGAATTGCCGGCTTTGTCGTGGATGCATATGAAGACGGCCAGTGGCGACAAATCACCGAGGGACAGACGGTGGGCTATAAGAAGATTTGTCGTACGCCGGAGGTTAAAGCAGACAAAGTTCGAGTCAGGATTTTGGATTCACGTGTTTGTCCGACCATATCCAACTTTGCTTTATATTATGCTCCAGCGGAGTAAACGATTTTCGATAACTGATAACTAACAGTAATCTTTTTGCAGTTCTCTATTAGTCCTCTCAGAGCAGCCTTTCTCTTGTGGAGGATTCCCTTGTGATTCGCTTCATTGTCATATGTGAATGTGATTTTTCGCTTTATGCTTTTAGTTTGTTGATTATCAATTCTGCAACCTTTTTTCCTGATTTTAGCATTCCGCCGAAGATTGGCCCCATTCTCGGTAAGTTGTAAACATCACATACAGCCATACCGGCAACATACAGGCCGGGGAATACCTCGCCTGTTTTTTCTACTACGCCGGCTTCGGAGGCCTCGACGTTCATGAAATACTCATGCAGCTCTTTTGGAAAGAGGTCCGGCTTTCTTGTTTTCAGCATACTAACCAGTTCAGCCGGGTGGCCGGTCACGTCAATCACGCATTTCGCACAGATACAATAGGGATCTACGTGCAAACGGAGTGTTCGTACGCTTGCGCTATTGACGACAATTCCTTTCACGGTTTCATCCTTTAGTACGATATCTTCGGCTTCTATCAGGTTAAATATCACGGCTCCGGCCTTTGTGGCCTTATAGGCCAGGCCCGTGGCAAATTCTATTGCATCCACTACATATAAATTTCCTTCCTTTTTTGTTGTCACGTCAATTTCCTCCAGGATGTCTGTATCCTCAAAAGTAACTATATTGTAGCCTGATGCTCCTCCCCATATTCCACCGCCTATTGAAAGCTTCTTTTCGACTATAGTGGTTTTTATCCCCGACTTGGCAAGGTAATAGCCGGCTGCCAAACCCGCAGGACCGGCGCCTACTATGACTACGTCATTTTCAAGATGTTCGCACAGTTTCTTTGTATACTCCTGTATGATTACTTTGGAGATATCAGTCTCTATCATTTTCGTTTCCTTTCCTTGTTTATTTTTGAAACTTGTTGTTTATGAAACCGTCGACCATAAAACAAAAAGCACTCCCACAAAAGGAGTGCTTCATATTCATTCATATCAGCCTCCCTTCGCAGGTATTACCCTGATCAGGTTCATAGGGTCATCGCTGATTCAGCGATCTCTCAGCCTCAGTCCGGCTTTGTCGGCCGAACACAGGCTCCCCTGGCACATTTAAACTCTCAAGAGAATTATAGTAACGTTAATTAGCGGCAGCAAGTTTTTTATCTGACAATATATCCGGATTTTCATTTTTCCTGACTTTTCACCAGTTCTTTTATGGTGCTCGGAATGTCTTGAATATTAAGAATTCGCGTTTCTGTGGCTAATTGGTTGTTTCTTCCGTTTCCTCCACCGGTAAAAAGACGATAACATTGTGTTGCTTTCCCATTTTGCTTTCGCAGCGTTCCAACAAGCCCGATACCTGAAGCAGAACTTTGTGCGCAATTGTTCGGGCAGCCTGAGATGTTGACCCGTACTTCCGTATGATAACAATCCTCAAGGATTTTTCTTATACTATCAGCTATTGGTTTGGTGCTTGTCACAGCACGTGGGCAGGTTGTTGAGCCGGGACACGCAATCACTATGGGATTGTTCTCGAAGGCGGCCAGCGTTTTGGGAAGCTCAACAGTTTTCTTTCCATAAAGTTCGATTCCATGTTCGAAGTTAATTCGCAGTTCGGCTCCCTTTGGCTCCGCAGCGTCGGCGAGTCGAATAGCCTGTTCGGCTTTAATATTGCCGTCGGGTAATTGAAGACGCCATAACAGCTTAATATTTTTGTTCGTTGAAGTTGTAGAAACCTCGGGCCAGGACCGCCGGGCTTTGGCGTTATTGAACCACTTGTCAAGTTCGGTGCGAAAGGAGGGCTCACCAAGCCTTTCTCTTACGTGACGAAAACGGGCACGTCGCCTGTTTTCACGGTCACCATATTGCTCGAAAAATTCTATAGCTCCAATGCAAAGAGGTACAACATATTTGGCCGCCAAATCCTTGTAAAGCTCACTTCCAGGGGCAGGTTTTGCGCCGAGTGAACCAGCACCGATAACCCTAAACAATCCTTCCCGCTGGGCAATGAACCCCAGATCGTTGAGCCAGGGTTTTGCACAGGCTTTACTGCAGCCGGAAAAACTTATCTTGAACTTGCGAGGCAGGTCAAGAATATTGGACCTCGATAATAAGTATTGGCCAACATATCGAGCCAAAGGATAGATATCCACAGCCTCGGTATCGCAATCACAACCGGAACAGACGGTTATATTTCTTAAAGAATCACCACCGGCTCCGAAAAGGACCAGAGCAACCTCTGATAAACCTCTTTGGATTACAGGAACGTTCCTGCCTTCAATATCGTGCAGTTCTATTGACTGACGTGTAGTTACGTGCAGTTCAGAACTGGGTGTGTAAGAGGCGGCAAGTTGGGCGATTCTACGCCATTGGGCCCAGTTTATTCGTCCACCAAAGATCTTTATGCGCTGCATAAACAATCCATCCTGCCTTTGGGGATAAGTCCCGAGTATGCGATTGGCGACCGAATCTCCGGTGTCCTGTTCAAAAGGCAATTTTTGTTTCGCTTTTGGGTTCATAATATGTCCCTGTGTTATATCTGGTAATCGAGTAAAGGTTTTGTGTGAATTCCGCACTCACCGCCGCATTTACTTGTTCCAATCCATCTGCCTGCCCGTTCATCAATACCTTGGGCGATCTTCGTACACGGAGCACATCCAAGTGATCTGTACCCCTTACTGTACAGGGGATTAACATGCACGCCGTTTAATGCAAGGTACTGCCATACTTCACGCTCATACCAAATCAGTATAGGATTAAGCTTAATAAGCCCCTTGTCAAGCTCCTCGATCTCTTTGAATTCCGTGCGCGTTCGGCCTTCAGTGCAGCGAAGACCCGTAATCCAGCAGGTGACGTTCATTTCTTTGACAGCTCGTCGTGTCGGCTCGACTTTGAGAATCTCACAGCACCGATCAGGGTCGGTAGCGTAAAGTTCTTCAGGAATTTCAGCGTCGTTGCTGAATACCTTCAATTCCGGATATCTCGAGACTTCTTCGGCCATAAACTGTTTGGTCTCCGGCGGTTTGAACCTTGTCGTTACGATAAAACCCCGAATCTGAGGGCTTACCCGTTTGGCAAGATGCCACACAACACCGGAATCTTTACCGAGACTGTTGGCAACAACGAGCCCATCGCCGAATTCATTATAAGCTTTCTCAATTAAGTAAAGAGAGCGCTCAACTTTCTCGGCGAAATTAAGTTTTTCAACAAGCTCTGCAATATTTTCTGTAACTTCTTTGATTAACATAATACCGATTCTCCTTTTCAGGCCCCAAAATAGATTATATTTGATACTCTGGCGGTTTTTGTTTGCCAAAACTCAGGTGGTTCCAAAACCTCTCGTGAGCATAGAACACCCCAATCTTTATTGCGGTATCGAGTACTCCAATCTGGGCGGCAAGTTTTATTTCGCCGGCAATAATCCATGCAACTATGAATGTGACAACAGTACCACCTGCCCGCCAGGTTATGGCCTTAGCTATACTTCTCAAATGTGTTTCCAATGCTCTTTCCTTAAATAACTATTCCTATGGGATTGCTATGATAGATAATCAAAAAAATAATTCCCTTTCTCTAAATTGCATAATTAGCCACATAAACACGACTTTGACTTAACTCCTCCTGAACCATTTCTGCAAAGGTAGTTGTGCTGTAAACACCTGTGATTGCATCACTTACCTCCTTCCATAATTTGGAAAAAACATAATCACCTCTCAAGTTCCAACTATTGTTACTAATGTTGTTTCCTTTTCTGTTATCACCTTGAAAAAAGCTTATCACTTCCCCAACAGTCAGGTCGTCGGCAGAGCGAGCTAACATATACCCTCCTTTGTTGCCCCTTCTTGATTCTACAAAGCCACCTTGTTTCAATTCAGCCAAAATTATCTCGAGAAATCGTTGTGGAATTGCTTGTGCCGATGCTATGTCCTGTATCTTGACAGGATCGGAGGTCTGGCGTAGGGAGAGCTCAAATATCGCCCGAAGACCATATCTGCACTTGTTTGAGAGCCTGCTTGATTCTGTCATGAAATCACCGAATTTCTTGTACGATTATTAAATCAATCTTCACTAAATCAATCGAGATAGTGATATTATGCCGGAATGAAGACCTAAGTTCAAGTCTTTTTTAAATAAAAGTGTGTTTTTTTGAAATTTTTTTAAGGCAGAGTAGTTGTGAATGGAAAATTCAGGCATAAATGCCTTTTTTCGCTGTAAAACGATGTTTTCTTGTCATAACCGGAAAAAAGACCTGTAAAAATATACTTTACATAATGATTAGAGATGCTTATCATATGAGGGCTTGCCGAGCTCTCAGAGGAGAGCATAACTTGTTATAAATAAAGGATTTATACGTTCATGTCGAGTAAAGGATTTACGCATCTTCACCTGCATAGCCAGTATTCTCTGCTCGATGGCGCGATCGCCTTCGATAAATTACTTAGAAACTGCAAGAAATTACAGATGGATACTATTGCCGTAACAGACCATGGAAATATATTTGGTGCTATCGAATTCTATACCAAGGCAGTAGCCGCCCACATAAAGCCGATCCTCGGTATCGAAGCATATATTGCCCCAGGCAGCCGGTTCGATAAACAAAAAACCAGCATCTCAGATGCTGCATATCATCTGATACTTTTGGCTGAGAACAACACCGGCTATCAGAACCTGCTAAAGCTGGCAAGTATCGGTTTCACCGAGGGGTTTTACTATCGGCCGAGAATTGATAAGGAAATCCTCACCGAGCTAAACGAAGGCCTGATTGCGACCTCAGCCTGTTTGAAAGGCGAAATTGCAGCCCAACTTTCCAGGGACGATGAGAAAGCTGCCTTTGCTGCGGCTGAAGGTTATCTTAAGATATTCGGTTCAGACAGATTCTTTATCGAAATCCAAACGCATGAGAATGATGACCCCAATGTCCGCCGGGCACTTATTGATCTTGCAGAAAGAATGGGTCTGCCTCTTGTGGCGACCAATGATGTACATTTCCTTGAAGAGGATGATCATGAAGCTCATAATTGTCTGTGTGCTATCAGTACCGGTAAGAATGCTGATGATCCGAGCAGAATGATTTATCCTTCAGACGTTTATCTTAAGACTCCCGAGCAAATGCAACAGCTTTTTTCCGATGTCCCCCAGGCATGTGAAAATACTTTGGTTGTTGCCGACCGCTGTAATGTCGAGCTTGACTTAAAGCGGCGCCACGCGCCACAGTTTAGACCTTCTGACGGCTCAACGCCGGAAGAATTCCTCACCAGATTGTGTTACGAGGCGGCAGAACAGCGCTACGGCCGGATCACCGAACAGATAAAAGAGAGGCTTGACAGGGAACTGGATGTAATCGAGTCGAAAGGATTCGCAAGCTATTTTCTTATCGTTTGGGACTTTTGCCGTTATGCGCACGAAAACAATATCCCGGTAGGTGCAAGGGGAAGTGCCGTAGGTACTCTCGTTGGGTATTGCCTCGGATTGTGCAATGTTGATCCTATTCGATACGACCTGCTCTTCGAGCGTTTTATGGATCCTCAGAGAAATGAGATGCCGGATGTTGATATCGATATATGCCAGGCTCACCGGCAACGAATCATTGACTATGTCCGCCAAAAGTATGGCCACGTCGCGCAGATCATAACTTTCGGAACGATGAAAGCCCGGGCGGTTATTCGTGATGTCTGCCGGGTTCTTGCTGTGCCGTTACATGAGGCCGACAGATTAGCCAAGCTTGTCCCCTTTTCTCTTGATATGACGCTCGATAAAGCCTTAAAGACCGAGCCGCAGTTGAAACAGGCTTATGAGAAAGACGAGCAGATAAGAAAAGTAATTGATATATGTAAGAAACTTGAAGGCCTTACACGACACGCATCAGTCCACGCAGCAGGTGTTGTCATTGCCGATGAGCCTTTGACCAATTTCGTGCCACTCTATAAAGCATCTGACGCCGACGATATCGTGACCCAATACGAAGGCCCAATAGTCGAAAAAGTTGGACTGTTAAAAATGGACTTTCTGGGGCTCAAAACCCTTAGTGTATTAGAGCGTGCCTGTCAGTTGGTCAAAGACATTCACGGACAGGAAATCGACTTGGAAAAACTCGAACCCACAGACGCTAAGGTTTTCCAGCTTTTCTCCAGCGGGAAAACGAAAGGGATTTTCCAGTTTGAATCCGATGGCATGCAGAACCTGCTGATGAGGATGAAGCCCGACCGTATCGAAGACCTCATAGCGGCCAATGCCCTTTACCGTCCTGGCCCTATGATACTAATCCCGGATTACACCGATCGTAAGCACGGTGCCAAATGGAGCTTACCGCACCCAATTATGACCGAAATCCTTGATGAGACTTATGGTATTATGGTTTATCAGGAACAGGTGATGCGTATCTGTAATCGCCTCGGTGATATCCCGCTACGGGAAGCCTATGGACTCATCAAGGCAATAAGCAAAAAGAAAGCCAAAACCATCGCAAAGGAGAGAGAAAGATTTGTGGCCGGTTGTGTGGATAAAGGCCTGACCGGCCAGCAGGCCAAGCAGATTTTCGAGCTTATCGAGCGATTCGCCGGCTACGGCTTCAACAAGAGCCATTCGACACGCTATGCCTTCATCGCATACCAGACAGCCTATATGAAGACTCATTGGCCAAAAGAATTTATGGCGGCTCTTTTGACCTTTGAAATGGATAACACCGACAAGGTCGTTGAATATATCGCCGAATGCGCCGAGATGGGTATCGAAGTCCTGGCGCCCGATATCAACGAGAGCGGAGTCGACTTTACACCCCTTTATGAGAATGCAGATACCGACGAGGACAAGAAGGGCGTATTACGTTTTGGCTTGGCTGCCGTTAAGGGCGTAGGCGAAAAGGCCGTCGAGCAAATCATCGCCGCTCGCAACAAAATCGGCCGATTCCAGTCTCTATTCCACTTCTGTGAAAATGTTGATTTAAGGGCCGCCAATAAACAGGTAATAGAAGCTCTGATAAAAGCAGGTGCCTTCGATGGACTCGGTGGAAACCGTGCCCAGATGATGGCCGGCCTCGAAAAAGCAATGCAAATCGGAGCGAATTTCCAGGCTGATAAACAGAACGGTCAGATGAATTTCTTTGGCCAAATGACCGGCGATAGCGACTATTCACAGGACCACCAGAGCCTGCCCGATGTCCCACCCTGGCCCGAAATGCAGATGCTTGCTTTTGAAAAACAGGTTCTCGGCTTCTATGTTACCAGCAATCCGCTCAGCCATCACGCCGAGACAATAAACCTTTATTCCACGCACAACAGTTCAAAACTGGCTGAGGCCAATCAGGGGCGGCAAATCGTTATTGGTGGAATGATAACAAAAGTAAGATACACTTTGACAAAGACAGGCCGAAATGCCGGCTCGAAAATGGCTTATTTCACACTTGAAGACCTCCAGGGCCAGTCCGATGTGGTTATGTTTCCGGATATTCTGAATAAATTCGGCGATTTAGTGGTTTCTGATAGAATTGTTTTTGTAAAGGGCAAACTTGATTATAGAAGGGAAAAACCCAATATTCTGGCTGTCGAACTGATAGATCTGGAGAACGTGAGAGAAAAGTTGGCTGCCAAAATCAGGATAAGATTGGATGCAAAGGATGTTACCAGGGAAAAAGTAGCCAGCATTAAAAGCATTTGCAGCCATCACAGGGGCAAAAGTCCCGTTTATGTAGCGATAAAAACCGACAAAGGCAGGGTCTATGCGGCCGCCGACAGGCAGCTATCCGTCAATCCCGACAACGATTTCTGCAGAAAAATGAGACAGCTCGTCGGACCTGAAAACTTCCAACTTGCTAAATAATCCGAGCTGCTGTTATGATGAGCGAAGCCAAGGATCTGATTTTATGAAGATGAAAATCTTGGAAACAGATAAATAACAAAGGTATGAAGAACGAACTAAAAGGTGGATTAATTGTTCTTGACGGATCGGATAGTTGCTGAAAAGAACAAGTTGTCAGTTGAAATGGATCCAGTGCCCCCAGATACTACTATTGAAGCTGCGAGAAAGCAGTTTGAAATCCTGCGAAGACTGGATGCTCAGACCCGGCTAAAAATGATGTTTGAAATGAGTGATTATCTTCGAAGTATTGTCGAAGCTGGTGTAAGGCTTCGCCACCCTGAGTATGATGAACGAAAAGTAAATCGGCAGGTGGTACGTCTTATGATTGGCGAAACCTTATTCAAACAAATCTGCACTGATGCCAAAAGAAAGATATGACGAGCCAGGAAGATTTCATACAAAAAGTGATTCAGAAACTGAATGAGCAGGATATTCCGTACATGCTTTCCGGTTCTTTCTCAAGCAGCCTCCATGGCCGACCAAGGGCAACAAAAGATGTTGATATGGTAATTGCGCCGACCGAGGAACAGGTGTTAAATTTTATCAAAAACCTCGGGGGAAGTTATTATGTCAGTCTTGCTGCTGTTCGAGAAGCATTTGCACATCATTCAACTTTCAATGTGATTGACAATGAGTCTGGCTGGAAAGTGGATTTTATTATCCGCAAGGACAGGCCATTTAGCCATAAGGAATTTCAGCGAAGGTGCGTTGCTAAAATCAAGGCTCTTAATGTGTGGACAACTTCGCCCGAAGATACTATTTTAAGCAAGCTTGAATGGTCTAAAGACAGTCACTCAGAACTACAGTTTAGTGATGCTCTTGGTGTGGCTCTTGTTCAGTGGCATCGTCTGGATATGGATTATCTGCATAAGTGGGCCAAAGAGTTGCAGGTTGTAAGTTCCCTTGAAACGCTTCTAAAGCAAGCAAAACAACTGATAGAAGCGGAATAGGAGACCAAATTTGAATAGCGGGGATTTGAAAAATAAGTTACAGGGTAAATTCATTGTTCTTGATGGGCCTGATGGCTGTGGAAAGACGGTCCAATTAGAGTTACTTGCCAAATACCTTAAGGACAGCGGATTGTCGGTTGAGCAAACCACCGATCCTGGCGGTACTAAAATCGGCAACCAGATCAGTCGTCTTCTCAAATATGATGCCCAGGGTGTCATGGATGTTTGTACGGAATTAATGCTTTTCATGGCATCGAGAACTCAGCTGGTTGGTGAGGTAATTAAACCGGCTTTGGAAGCAGGTAAAATTCTTTTATGTGACAGATTTATATCGGCCACGTGTGCTTATCAAGGCAGTAGCGGTTATCCTGTTGAGAAAATCATTGAACTTGGAAAATTTGCAGTTGGTGATATGTGGCCTGACTTGACAATCATAATTGATATACCTGTTAGTGAGGGACTTGAACGTACAGGGCGGAAGCCGTACCAAAAAACTAAAGTAAACCATAAAGATGCCGACCAATCCTATCTATTTGAAAATGTTGTTGTCGACCGATTTGACTCCAGGCCGCTTGAATACCACAGAAAAGTCAGGAAGGAATTTCTCAGGTTACCGGATTATTATCCCGGACTCGTGAAAATCATAGATGGCAGCGAGGGTGATATTGAAACAGTTCATAAAAAAATTGTGCGGCTTATCTCAGAGGTGATTTTTACATAGATGTCACTCAAAGATATTTTTTGTCAGGACATAGCAATTGCCATTTTGCAAAAGGCCCTTGCCGCAGGGAAGGTCCCGCACGCGTATATCTTCGCCGGCTCGGAAGGTGTTGGCAAGTTCACAGCAGCCTGCGAATGGACCAGGCTCCTGCTTTGTGAAAGTCCAACTATAGAAAGTGACTTTGCCGATAGTTGCGGCCTGTGCCGCTCGTGCCAACTCTTAGAAGCCAACTCGCACCCGGATTTTAATCATGTCTATAAGGAATTGCTCGAATTCACCAGGGAGGGTAAAGGCAAAAAACCCCCCGTCGAATTACCCATCGATGTCATTAGAGAGTTTTTAATCGAAAAAGTATCGATGAGGCCGACTCTTTCGAAAAGAAAGGTCTTTGTCGTCAGCGAAGCTGAAAGGCTGAATCCATATTCACAAAATGCACTGCTCAAGCCACTGGAGGAGCCGCCCGAATACTGCTGCATTATCATGCTCTGCACCCGCATGGAAAAACTCCTGCCTACTACCAAATCAAGATGTCAGATAATTCGTTTCGGCCCTGTTGCCGAAGACAGGATAATCGAAATGCTAAGAGAAATGGGCGCCGAGGAAAAAGCCGCCGGGTATTTCGCCCGTTTGTCTCAGGGCAGCTTAGGTCAGGCTTGTAGATTGGTTGAGCTTGAACTCGCCGGTGTGAATCTCTACGAAACGAAGAAGCAGTTGTTGAATTCACTTGGAAAATACGAATATGCAGGTGCTCTTGATCTGGCCCAATGGCTCTTGGGCGAAAGTAAAAAAATCGCTACCTTCTGGGCCGACCTTGACGAAAGCACCAGCAGAAAAGATATCAATCGAAGGGCCCGGACAACCATTGTACAGATAATCATATCAGCCTTGCAAGATGCGATGAAACTAAATGTTACGCCGACAAAAGGTCTCATCAATTTTGACCAGAAAGACCAGATACAGAAGTTAGCCGGCCGTTTCGATTCGGAGCAAGCCGCTGAAAAAATCAACGAATGTTACAGGATGCTGCGCTGGATCGAGTCTTCAGTTAATGAAAGGCTTATTTTCGAGCGGCTATTGTTAAACCTTGCTGCTTCTGGTAAAATGATGGTTTATTAATATCAATGCGAACGTACATATAAAGGTAACTATTTGATATGTCAAAAGCCGCACAAACAAAGCCTAAGCAGGCAAGACATAAAAAGTTTATGTTGGTCCGTTACAGCCGGATGAATTCGCTTGGTCTCTTCGAGCACCACGAAACCAGAATACCTAAAGTGAACACCCGCGTCGTGATAAAAACCAACAAAGGACTTGAATTAGGATACCTTGTAGGACAGCTCTCTTCATACAGGGCGGGACAACTCAAATTTGACAGTAACCAGATAAAAAAATATTTCGATGACAGCAATATCGACATCTCTATCGAGCGGGCGGGCAAATTTGTTCGTTATGCAACCGCCGCCGATATAAGCGAAGAGCGGCACCTGAAGAAAATAGCAGAAGAAGAAATGGAGTGTTGCAGGCGTTTCGTCAAAGAGCTTGACCTGCCGATGAAAATAGTCGATGCCGAACACATATTTGGCGGTGAGCGAGTCATCTTCTACTTTATGTCTGACGGCCGTGTGGATTTCCGCGAGCTGGTAAAAAAAATCGCACACGAATACCAGACAAGAATCGAAATGCGTCAAATCGGCTCACGTGATGAGGCCAAAATACTTGGCGATGTGGAAAGTTGCGGACAGCAGTGCTGCTGCCAAAGATTTCTTAAACTCTTAAAGCCGGTCAATATGCGAATGGCCAAGATGCAAAAGGCAACGCTCGATCCTTCGAAAATCTCCGGCTATTGCGGCAGATTAAAGTGCTGCCTGCGGTATGAGGACAAGACTTATACGGAACTGAAGAAGCGGCTGCCCAAAAAGAGCGCCAGGGTGAAAACCAAATACGGTGAAGGCAAAGTCACAGGAACTCAGATATTGACTCAGCTTGTTATAGTTGAACTCGATGATGGCCCAAGAATTGCTGTTCCCCTTGACGAGCTTAAGGTTATTTCCTCCCCTGCATCCGCAAAGAAGAAAAGAGACACGGCCGCAAAGGATAATCAGCAGGAAAATGTGGAGAGTGATACCGATTCTCAAATTCAGGATAGTGCGGTACCTCCGGAGCAGTAGCCGTTAAGGAAAAAACATGCCTCGCAAAATCGTTGTTACATCTGCTTTACCTTATGCAAATGGCCCAATACACATAGGCCATTTGGTGGAATATCTCCAGACCGATATTTGGGTCCGTTTCCAGAAAATGTGCGGCAACCAGTGTTTTTACTTCTGCGCCGATGACACTCACGGCACCCCCATTATGATAAGTGCCCGCGCCGCCGGAATCACTCCCGAAGAGTTAATCGGAAAGGTATATGAGGAGCACAAGGCGGATTTCGATGGCTTTTACGTCGAATTCGATAATTACTACTCGACCCATTCACCGGAAAACAAGTATTTTAGCGAGTTTATCTTTTCTCGCCTCAAAGAGGCTGGCTCAATTGTTAAACGAGATGTTGAGCAGGCCTATTGTGAAAATTGCAAAATGTCACTGCCGGATAGATTTGTCCGCGGTGCCTGCCCGCAGTGCAAGGCCGAAGACCAGTACGGCGATTCATGTGAAATCTGCAGCGCAACGTATCGGCCGACCGAACTAATTAATCCCTATTGCGCGACCTGCCGGGCACAACCCGTAGTGAAAACGTCCGAGCACTACTTTTTCAAATTGGCTGATTACGGGCAACAACTCAAGGAACTTATCGACACAGGATATACGCAAAAATCAGTGTCAAATAAGCTCGATGAATGGTTCAACGTAGGCCTAAAGGACTGGGACATATCCCGAGATGGACCATATTTCGGCTTCAAAATACCCGGCGAGGAAAACAAATTCTTCTATGTTTGGCTTGATGCACCCATCGGATATATGGCCTCGGCAAGGAACTACTGTGATAAAAACAATCTTGATTTCGACAAAGTCTGGAACAGCGATGAATATGAGCTTTATCACTTTATCGGCAAGGATATTATGTATTTCCATGCGTTGTTCTGGCCCGCCATGCTGATGGGTGCTGACTTCAAAACCGCCGACAAGCTTTTTGTCCACGGCTTTTTGACCGTAGACGGCGGCAAAATGAGCAAATCACGTGGAACGTTTATAAAAGCCGGCACATACATGAAGTATCTAAATCCGGAATACTTAAGATACTACTATGCAAGCAAACTCACCGACAATATCGACGATATAGATTTGAAAACAGACGATTTTATTAACAAAATCAATTCCGATTTAGTCGGAAAATTTGCAAACCTGGCCTCGCGCTCAGGCCCGATGCTGGTTAAGAAACTCGACGCCCGGCTTGGTCAATTGGACGAGCAGGGCGGGCGATTAATAAATAAATTCACTACTGCAAAAGACCATATTATCCGGGACTATGAAAACCTTAAATTTTCTGCGGTTGTTCGAAGCATCATCGCCCTCGCCGATGAGGCAAACCGATATGTCGAGCAGAATCAGCCGTGGGTGACTATAAAAACCGATTTGGAGAAAACAAGGACGACCTTAACAGCCGTAATAAACGCTGTCCGAATTTTAACAATTTACCTAAAGCCTATTCTGCCGGCATATGCTCAAAAGATAGAAAAATTTCTAAATGTCGAAAAACTAAAATTTGCCGATGTCGAAACGCTGTTGCAGAATCACAAAATAAACGAGTTCCAACGTCTTGTTGAAAGAATTGATCAAAAACAGGTGAATGCAATGATAGAAGAAAGTAAACAAAGTCAAGGCCCCCAGGCCCCTGCCCCAGAAGAAGCGGAGGCGGTTGTTACGGAGCCTTTCAAACCCGAATGTACAATAGAGGATTTTGCGAAGATTGACCTTAGAATCGCTAAAGTGATAAAGGCTGAAGCCGTCGAGGGTGCTGATAAACTGCTGCGTCTGAATTTGGATGTGGGTGGTATACAAAAGACTGTTTTTGCCGCCATCGCTAAGGCCTATAAACCTGATGAACTGGCCGGCAGGATTGTTATATTTTTTGCCAATCTAAAGCCAAGAAAGATGAGGTTTGGCCTCTCTGAAGGTATGATTCTTGCCTCCGGCACGGGAGGAAAAGATATCTTCATGCTCTCTGCAGATACCGGAGCAAAGCCGGGACAAAAAGTGACCTGACAAAGATTTGTCCACAACAAGAGAAGTAAAGATGAAAAAGAGTCTCGATACAATTGCTAACGAAGATGGCCGATTCAGCGTTCAGGCCCTGAAGTTTGTCTATGAGGGACTTGGCTACACCGCAAATAAAATAACCACCGAGCGCAGACATGTAAGCGGCCAAAGTCTTTGCCAGGGCCTCAAGGAATTGGCTGTTGAAAAATGGGGCAGGTTGGCGGTGTTGGTCCTGAATACCTGGGGCGTAAACAATACTCGCGATTTTGGCGAAATCGTCTATTCTTTAATAAAGCACAACTGGATGAGTGCTCAACCGACGGATTCGATCGACGATTTCAACGATGTTTACGATTTCAAGGCCGTCTTCAAAGACCAGTTTAAATTCTAATTACAAATCAAAAAGGCATTTTGGAGGCCTGGTAAAATTTGTTGATCTGACATCAGATTAGATAAAATTCGACAGTGGCTTAACAGTGAAAAGCATTCATGCCAGCGACAATTCCATAAATACGGCACCTTCTATGGGATTGTATCGATAAGGACTTATCTTTTTAAATCCCAGAGAAATATATAGTGCTCTCGCTGCCTGCATTGACGGAGCCGTATCCAGACGCATGCAAGTATAGCCAATCTTGCGCGCTTCTTGAATAACCGCTTCAGCAAGGATTTTACCGATTCCAAGCCCCCTAAACTGTGGCTTGACATATAGTCTTTTCATTTCGCATACACCCTCACTTAGCTCTCTTAGCGCGACACAACCGGCAATCTTGTCTTCGTTCTTGGCAAGAAACAGACAACCCTTTGGAGGTACATAGTCACCCGGGAAATCCGCTGACTCTTTGTCAAAGTTTTGGAAATCCAGATCGAAGTCCAGCGACCCCGCATATTCCTCAAAGAGTGTTTTGGTAAACTCGAGGTTTTCGCCTGTGTAGACCTGGAAAATCTTTGGCATAAGCATATTTTATTGTAGCCCGGATCATAATATTCGCTCCCGGGCCGAACTTCATAAATCTTCTATTAGAATTACTTTCAGTACATCAGTAAGAATCCGGGCCTTATGCTGATGTTGTTCACCTGCCGGTATAAATAATCCGTCGCCTGGACCGAAGATAACCGTTTTCCCATCGAACTCTATTTCCATTTGACCTTCAAGGACATAGCCAATGTGGCCTTTCCTGCACCAATCATGTTCCACAAACTCTTTCGTGAGCTCTACTAACCGCAGCCTTCTTCCGCCTTGTTTATAAGCCTTGAATTTTACACCCGCAGCCTCTGCCTCCCACTGTATTGATTTAAAGTCAACTATGTATTGTTCCATCGTAAGTCACCCTTAAACAGCTAAAGACTTATGTATTTTGCCGATAAAAATCAGGATAGGAATTTTAAAATTATATTTTTATAATACTTTACCGCCTTTTGAACATCGGCGATGTCGATATATTCATCCGGCTTGTGGGCAAGATGCGGCTTGCCGGGTCCGAAAATTACTACAGGTAAATTCAGGGAAGCAAAATGGGGTCCATCGGTTGTGAAACCTACCGCGCATGTTTTGTTAATGCCGGTGACAGAGCAAAAATCCCTGACAAAATCGCACTGAGTGTCAGTCTCTAACGCACCCACTTCTCGTATAATGGATACTTCGGCCTCAAATTGTGGATTTGTTTGCTTTAATTTCGCAAAGATTTTTTGCAAATCGTTAATGATATCTTGTTGCTTTTGCCCCGGCACCGTGCGAATATCTATCCCGATTTCGCACTTATCCGGAACAACGTTCATTGCTTCACCACCGGCAATTGTGTTGATACTCATCGAGCACTCACCTAACAACTCGTGTGGCTCGAATCGAATCTTGAAATTCTCCAGTTCGTCCAACACCGACTTCATCGAAGCTATTGCGTTTACTCCCAATTTTGGTGTTGAACTGTGGGCCGTTTTGCCAAAAGTTTGAACTTTAAGCCAAAGCATACCCCGATGAGCTGTTATAATCTCAAAATCCGTCGGTTCAGTGAGAACAACGCCGGTAATCTCAGGCAGCCCGCCGCAGTTGCTCACGAATCTCTTCGTCCCGCAACTATCGGTTTCTTCACCCGCAGCGCCGAAAAATATAATATCTCCCTCTATCTTTGTGCCGGAATTGGCTATCTCGCCGATTGCAGTAACAATTGCAGCTATCCCGCCCTTCATATCCGTCGAGCCCCTGCCGTATATTTTGCCCTCGCTTTCAATTGCGCCAAAGGCCGGGTGTTTCCAACTCTCCTGGCCCGGCGGGACAACATCAAGATGGCAGGCGAATAAAAGTGCACTTTTGTGCCCGCTTGATTTAATTTGTGCGGTAATATTTGCCCTGGTTCCGTCCCAGTTGTCTATTCGGGAATCTATACCTGAGCGGCCGAGTTCCGCTGAAATTATCTCTGCGGCGGCTAATTCGCCCTTTTCAGCCGTTGTTTCGGCCTGAATGAGTTTGCTCAACAGCTTTTTCATGGTAAGGCAATTATACAATTGGTAGCTAAAAAAGAAAAAACAGAAATTTTTATTGCAGTTTAAGATATAAACGGACATAATGAAAATCTTAAAGTTTTGTGGGCCGGTAAGCCTCGTTAGGGACCCGGAGGAAAAGGCCTCTAAAGAGCGTGAAGGAGCATAAATGGGACCTGTATTGAATGGGTTGGTAAAACTTCAAAGCGTTGAAAATCGCCTGCGGGCTGCCAAAGCAAAACTTGCAAGATGTAGAAGAAACGTAATTATTCAGGAAAATCAAATCAGAAGCCTCCAAAACGCCCTCGAAGCCAAAAAGGAAGAGATTCAACTAACCAAGATCCAGTCCGATCGACTCGAACTGGAACTCAAGACCAGAGATGAACAAATAGCAAGGTTGAGGGCCTCGCTAAACACGGCAAAAACGAATAAAGAATATGCCGCACTTCTCACGCAGCTTAATACGACCAAAGCCGACAGTTCCAAAAACGAAACACAGATTCTGGAATTACTCAAAGATATCGAGGCCGACGAGGCCGAATGCGAAAAAATACAAAATCAAATAGATCAGCAAAAGCAGGCCCTTGAGCAAATCCGAAAGGAAGCCGAGGTCCTGGCTGCCAAATTTGAGGCGGAAATCGAAGAAATCCAGGTTGAATGGAATCAGGTTGCACAAACTATTGCGACCGATCCGCTGGAGGTATTCAGGCGCGTTGCCGAAACGTACGACGGCGAGGCCCTGGCTGTGGTTGACCGGCAGGAGGGTAGAACTGAAGCCTATACCTGTGGCGGATGCTTTATGGGTATCACTGCTGAGTCCGTAAATTTGCTTATGACTAAGGATGATATTATCCGCTGTCCCAACTGCACGAGAATACTTGTGCTTGGAGGCGAAAAGAATATTTGATACCCAAGCATCGAAATAAATGATGCAAGATACCAGATACGAAGTAATCGCTCACACTGATGGTGCCAGCAGGGGCAATCCGGGCCCGGCTGCTGCAGGTTTCATTTTAACTAATCCCGATGGAACTCAATTGCAGGCAAAGGCTTTCTTTCTCGGTCGCAACACGAACAACGTCGCCGAGTACACCGGAATCGTTAAAGCACTCGAAGCCGCGATAGAGAAACGGGCTGAACGTATAATTGTCTTTAGTGACAGTGAATTGCTTGTCAGGCAGATTAATGGCGAATACAAAGTAAAAAGTGAGCAAATCAGACCTCTTTTCCGACAGGCCGTGGAGTTGCTTGGCAGGTTCGAAAATTGGAAAGTTCAGTATGTTTCCAGGGAGAAGAACAAAGAGGCAGACAAACTTGTAAACCAGGCATTAAATCTCGGAAAGGATGTTGCCCACAGCATCGATAGGCCTCCCGAGAAGATACCTTACGGCAAAGACAAACCAGTACCTAAAACACAAAACAAAAAACCGATTAGACTTGGCGTGCTCATCAGCGGCGGTGGTACAACGCTGATGAATATCCTTGAATATATTAAGCAGGGCTCACTGAATGCAGAGGTTGCTCTCGTAATATGTTCACGCTCAACCGTTACCGGCGTCGAAAGAGCAAAGAAAGCCGGACTAAAAGTAATAATCATCCGCAAAAAAGACTCTCCTGATATTGATGAATTTAGCAGGCGAATCGAGGAGGAACTTGTTGCCGCCGATGTTGAACTCGTTGTTCAGGGAGGCTGGCTCTGCCTTTGGAAAATACCCGCACGATATGAAAAACGCGTCATGAATATACATCCCGCTCTTCTGCCGAGTTTTGGAGGACAGGGTATGTGGGGCCATCATGTCCACGAGGCGGTTCTTGCTGCTGGTTGTAAAGTGAGCGGCTGCACTGTACATTTCTGCACAAACGAATATGACAAAGGGCCGATCATAGTACAAAGAGCCTGTGAGGTCAGAAGCGACGATACTCCTGATATTCTTGCCGCCAGAGTCTTTGAACAGGAATGTATCGCATATCCACAGGCAATAAAGCTTTTCGCGGAGGGCAGGTTACGTGTTCAAGACGGCAAAGTAGTTGTTATTGACTCGTAACAACAGAGGCGAACCAGGAGATAAGAGATATGGAATTCGTTAGTTGTTATTGGCTAACTTTTAATACGGCACAAAACGGAAGGTTTCTGTCGGGGTGAAAAGAAGGCAAAAAATCATATTAAGAGATTTTGTGACCGTAATTGTCATTACGGCTGTTCTGGTCGTTGCGATGGTCATCTTCAAGGATTTTGTCAATCGCTCAGGGGCAATGCGGGCAATGGACCATCTCCGAAAGGAGATAAAGCAGTACCGGGATGAATACGGCTCGGTGCCCCCCAAATATTGGGTAGACAGTATGAGGGAAAAGCTTGTGGGCAGCCATAGACTCGGGAACTTGCAATATAGAGCACGATGGATCACATATGAATCTACCCCGGATGAGTTTTTAGCTTACACCGAAGCAAATTACAATTTCTTGGTCGGCAAAGGTTATATCGTGCTAAGGCTCGGTGCGGTTCGAAAAGATGATGGGCACCCGGAGTGGATTGACAGGAAAAAATTCAAAACGCTTTTAGCACAACAGCAAAGCCCGGAAGAAATTCAAAACCTGCAGAGGCAGCGGTAAAAGTGAAGCCGGCTCCGAAGTACGCCCTAATTATTCTGATTGTGCAATGGGTTCTTTGCTTTCTTCAGTTTCCTTTTCTTTTACCGAAAAGCCGGTAAATTTCAGGTGTTCTTCGTCCTGAACGTCAATTTTTATAAGGTTTTTATCTTTGAACTTGCCTACCAGAACAGCTTCTGAAAGTGGATCTTCTATGTAGTGTTCGATTGCCCTTCGCAGGGGCCTGGCTCCGAAATCAGGATTGTAACCTTTGTCGATGAGAAATTCCTTGGCCTGTTCGCTCAACTCCAGCTTAAAGCCGTGTTCCGTCAGCCGTTTGAATACTTTCGAAAGCTCGTAATCAACAATAGTTTGCAGATCTTCTTTTGTTAGCGCCCTGAAGACTATCGTATCATCGACTCGGTTAAGGAACTCGGGCCTGAACTGTCGCTCCACTTCTTTCTGAAGCATATCTTTCATTTTTTCATAATTGGCTTCAGGGCTCTTTTTCCCGAAGCCAAAGCCTGCCTGATTCTTAATCAGGTCGGCACCCAGATTGCTGGTCATTATGAGAATGACATTTTTGAAGTCGACACTTCTTCCGAAGCTGTCGGTCAATCTGCCCTCGTCCATAATCTGCAGAAGCATATTGTAAACGTCCGGATGTGCCTTTTCTATTTCGTCCAGCAGCAGTACAGAGTAAGGTCTCCGTCGAACCCTTTCGGTTAATTGTCCACCCTCTTCATATCCCACGTATCCGGGAGGCGCCCCAACCAGTCGGCTGACATTGTGCTTCTCCATAAATTCGCTCATATCCAGTCTTATGAGAGAATTTCTGTCGCTGAACATAAACTCTGCAAGTGCCTGAGCAAGCAGTGTCTTTCCCACACCGCTGGGTCCGAGGAATATAAAGCACCCCATCGGACGGTTCGGGTCCTTCATCCCGCTTCTGCTGCGGCGAACCGCCTTGGCAACGATGTTGATTGCCTCATCCTGAGAGACAACTATCTTGTGCAGTTCCGATTCCAGTTCCAAAAGTCGCTGGGTTTCCTTCTTCTCCAGCCTTGTCAGCGGAACACCGGTCATATTGCTTACAACCTCTGCGATGATTTCGGTATCCACTTCCCCGGTCTTTTCTTTATTTTCGTCGTACCATTTTTTCTGCAGTTGCGTCTTCTCATCCAGGAGCTTTTGTGCCTCATCTCTCAATGCCGCCGCTCGCTCGTAGTCGGCGTTTTTGACCGCCTCGTCTTTTTCTCTTTGCAGTTTTTCGATCTTTCCCTCTTTCTCCGTCAAATCCAGCGGAGGAGTCATATTCTTAAGTCGAACTCTTGCACCCGCTTCATCGACCACATCTATCGCCTTGTCAGGCAGACATCGGCCGGCGATATATCTGGTTGATAATTCCACTGCCTGAAAAAGGGCCTCGTCCGTAAAGTGAACCCTGTGGTGAGCCTCATAGCGGTCCCGAAGTCCCCTAAGAATATCCAGAGTCTCGTCCTTGGTGGGTGGATCAACAATTATTGTCTGGAAACGTCTCTCAAGCGCGCCGTCCTTTTCANNGGCCCCGATACATTGCACTTCACCTCTGGCAAGTGCCGGCTTTAGCACGTTTGAGGCGTCGATGGCGCCCTCAGCGCCGCCGGCTCCCACCAGTGTATGCAACTCATCAACAAACAAAACAACGTTCTTTGCTCTTTTGACCTCGTTGATGACTGCCTTGATTCGCTCTTCGAATTGCCCGCGATATTTTGTACCGGCAACCATCATGGCCAAATCAAGAACCACAATCCGTTTGTCCTTCAGCAATTCCGGCACTTCTTTATTGACTATCTGCTGGCTCAGTCCTTCTACGATGGCTGTTTTACCGACGCCTGCTTCACCTAATAGCACAGGATTGTTTTTCGTACGTCTGCATAGTATTTGCACCAAACGCTCAATTTCATTCTTTCTGCCGATTACCGGGTCAAGTTCGTCATTGCTTGCTAATTCCGTAAGGTCTCTGCCGAAGCTGTCCAGTGCGGGGGTCTTGCTTTTTGGCTTTCGTCCTACGGCAGGACCCATCTTCATACCAAGACCCGCAGGACCGTCATCCACTCCCGCTCCAAGCAGGTTTAAGACTTCCTGCCGTACCTCCTCGAGTTTCAGACCCACGCTCATAAGAACCTGAGCTGCTATACCTTCCGTTTCTCGCAGAATACCCAGCAGGATGTGTTCTGTCCCGACATAATTGTGGTTAAGTGATCTGGCCTCCTCGATCGCGTACTCGATGACCTTCTTGGCCCGCGGCGTCTGCGGCAGCTTGCCCATCGTGACCATATCCGGCCCGCTCTTGACCAGTTTTTCCACCTCCAGGCGAAGCTTTTTTATATCCACGTCAAGGTTCTTAAGAACTGTGGCCCCCACTCCGCTGCCCTCTTTAACCAGGCCCAGCAGGATATGCTCGGTTCCTATATATTCATGGTTAAATCGCTGGGCCTCCTGGTTGGCCAGCGCCATAACCTTGCGTGCACGGTCTGTAAAACGCTCAAACATCTTTTACCTCTTCATAAGTATATAGCATCTTAACGTGTATGATACCCTTTATTATTATACCATTGTCAACCCATATTAAGGAAACTAAAAACTTTACAATTCAACAGTTTTTACGCTTTCCTTGCAATATTGTTCTTAACACCTGCACTTGTATAATCTAAACACATATCTGCACTTGCAGAGGTATTGATACAAGCGGGGCCTATTTATAATATCCCTTGATTTAGGTTGATGTTCGTTTATAGGACTACTTTTTCTCTTTAATCTGTTTTTTATCGTCAAAAAACGCTGTTGACTTTTCCGTTGACTACCCATTTTGCCTGCTTATGGCGGATTTTCCTGGGATTTCTAAAAGAGTCCATGAAAAACGGCGTTTCTGCCGGTCTAAGAGACGGGTAGAAGTCGGTTCTTGTTTCTGTTTTGAGACTGTTTGCCGGTTTTGTTTGTTTTTGGGACCTCGAACCAGGAATTGGATTCATATTGTGCAAAAAGTCACAGAATGGTGCCTTTAAATCAAATATCCACTGGTTGTTGCTGAACAACAGGTGCGGGTAAAATCTTCTGGACATAAATGGTGATTGTGCTTATATAAAGTTCCGGATGTATTGCTTTATTTGTGTTCTTATATCTCGGAAAGGAGGATAAATCTTGTTTACAATCAAAACCATTTTCCTGCTTACCTTAATATGTCCGTCCCAGACATCTCAATCGTTATGGGATTTAGCGAATGAAAATAAGGAACTTTTGAGGATTTCCACGCTGTTTACCGCCCAGAATGTCCGTGCATACTTGTCCTCCGATGAAGGCATAGATGATGCAATAGACTGGTGTAAAAAGACCGGAGTCACGCACGTTTTCATCGAAACGTACAGGGGCCGATATACTGCCGAAAGAAAAGTCCTCCGACACGCCAAATCCAGATTTACTGCGGCAGGCTTTGATGTCTCAGGCTGTGTTACGACAACGAAAATCGGAAAGATATCAACAAACTGGAAGGAGATTTCCTGTTACACAAATAAGGGCACGCAGGACGAACTACAGAAAATCTTCGAATACACCGCCTCGATCTTTGATGAGATTATGATTGATGATTTCCTTTTCACCGATTGCGAATGTGACGAGTGTAAAAGGGCACGCGGCGACAGGACGTGGGCTGATTACCGCTGCGAGTTGATGACCAAAGTGAACCGGGACAGGATTCTAAAGGCTGCACGGGCGGTCAATCCGGATGTAAAAATCATAATCAAATATCCTCAGTGGTACGACAATTTTCACAATCGCGGCTACGAGGTCCTGCTTCAGACCGCGGATTTCGACAAAATCTGGGTTGGCACCGAAACGCGCGATTACGACAATGCGCGCTGGGGAAGAAAAGTCCAGTACGAAGCCTACTACATTATGCGCTGGCTCGGTGAGATAGGCGGCCCAAAGACAGGGGGCGGCTGGTTTGACCCTTATGGTACGACAGAGAATACCTATGTCGAGCAGGCGCGCCAGACTGTTCTGGCCGACGCCAGGGAGATGCTGCTTTTTTGTTATGGCTCTCTGCTGCGAGAGAACGGGCCGGCAAACGTAAAAAAATTACGCAAAGAGATTCCCGGCTTATTTAAACTTGCCGAACTGGTTCGAAACAAATTTATCAAAGGCGTTCACGCACCGAAGCCGCCCAACAGCGATGCAGACGGCGAAATGTATGTATTTGATTTCGTAGGAATGTTGGGGTTGCCGCTTATCCCTACGGACAAAATTAATCCTGATGCAAAAGCCGCCTTTTTTGCAGTGCACGCCCTCAAAGACCCGCTCTTCTCTGATAAGCTCGACAAAATGCTCAACGCCAAAAAGCCTGTGCTCATAACAGATGGACTTGCCAAAAAACTGAAAGGTGTGAATCTCAAGGATGAAAATCTGAAAGTTCTGAAAGTCGATGGAAATCCTCATAATCTGTTGAAGCTGACAAGAGATGAACTCAAATCAATTCGCGATAAATTACTGGCCCCGTTTGGTATTCGATTTGATGCTCCTAACAAGGTGGCTTTGTACTTAATCGGCGACAACTGTCTGGTTGTCGAAAATTTCAACGATGAGCTAATCGATGTTTCGCTTGAATTCTCCAAACCTGTCAAAGCATACAAGAAGTTGGTTTTGCCGGTTGACGGAAATGTCGAGCTTTCCTGTACGGCTAAAAAGATAAATTTCGCAAAAATAACCCCGCGAACCTTAATAGCGATTGAATATTCTTTGCAATCTCCCGGAAAGCCCTAAACAGTACATTCCTGAAATCAACATTTGCCGGTCGGTTTTGTCGCCATATTCCCTGCATATTGCGAAGATAAACGTGGTATGCGATGATATGGGCAGAAATAAGAAGAATTTCTGGAAAATCCCGCAGCCATTTGCTATAATTTATAGGACTTTTATATTTTAGGGATTCTTTGAGGAAGTGCGGATATGGGCGGCTGCGCAAATCCCAAAACATACCTGCTTCTGGCGGCGTTTTCGCTGACGATTGTTTCTTCAGCCATGTCAGGAACCATCTACGTCGATGACGATGCCGCCGGTGCAAATGACGGTTCGTCTTGGACCGATGCCTTCAACTATCTGCAGGATGCGCTGGCTGATGCTAATTCTGCCGCTAAGCCTGTCGAAATCCGCGTGGCACATGGCATCTATACACCTGATAGTAATTCAGCCGAACCGAATGGTACTGGCGACAGAGCGGCCACATTCCAACTTATCAATGGCATAATACTAAAAGGTGGCTTCGCTGGTTTCAGTGAAGCGGACCCCAATGCTCGCAACATAGACGCCTACGAAACCATCTTGAGCGGCGATCTCCACGGAAATGATAGAGACGTGAATGACCCTAATGATATCCGCGACGACCCCTTTCGGGCTGAGAACAGCTACCACGTGGTAACTGCCAGCGACACAGACAAGACAGCCGTCCTTGATGGTTTTACCATCGCCAGCGGGAATGCTAATGGCAGATACAATACTCATGAGAGACTTGGAGGCGGGATGTACACGGACTCGGGCGGAGCGACAGTGTTGAGCTGTAAATTCCGCAGTAACTCAGCCAAACGTAGTGGTGGGGGAATACATAACTCATCAAGCGTTCTGAGGCTAATCAACTGCACGTTCCAGGCGAACATAGCGAAACGCGGCGGTGGAATGCAGAATCAGACAGGTGATTTGACATTTATCAACTGCACGTTCAGAGATAATATAGCAACATTCGGTGCTGGTGGGATGGGCATTGAGGATAGTAACGCGACGCTGACCGATTGCGCGTTCAGCGGCAACAAAGCAGGATATATGGTAGGTGGACTACATAGTATCAATAGCAATGCAACGTTAACAAATTGCATACTCACTGGAAACGTGTCATTTCCAAGCCAAATGGGAATGGGAGGTGGAATTGGGGGAGGCCTTGGTATTAGTGATGGCAATGTAATAGTAACAGAATGTATCTTTAACGGTAACTCTGCAGTAGCTGGAGGCGGGATGTTTGGTTATGGCAGTCTTACACTAAATAATTGCATATTTAGTGGTAATTCAGCTCTCTCTTGGGGCGGAGGTATGGATAATTGGTCGAGAAACGTTCCTGCAAAGATAAACAACTGCATCTTTAGCGGCAACTCTGCCGGGTATATGGGTGGAGGAATAAGAAATTCTGAGTATTACTGCAGCGCAACACTAACTAATTGCACATTAATCGGTAACTCTGCTGTCTATGGGGGCGGGGGGATATACAATGAATATAAAAGCAGCGCAACGTTGACCAACTGTATACTTTGGGGCAATACGGCTGCAAGGGGTCCACAAGTAGAAATGCGAAAAAAAGAGAGCGTAACGGAAGTTTACTACTCTTGTATCGAGGGTGGTGAGGACGAAATATATGACCCTTATGATGGACTGATTTGGGGGCCCGGAAATATCGACGCCGATCCATGTTTTATTGATACCGGTTACTGGGACCCGAATGGAACACCTGACGATGCAAACGATGATGTTTGGGTAGACGGTGACTATCATCTGCTTTCCGGTTCGCCGTGCATTGACACCGGCGATCCGAATTATATAGCTGGGCCCAACGAGACGGATTTAGACGGTAGGCCTCGCATAATCGGCGGTAGAATCGATATGGGCGCTTACGAGGACAGTCCGACAATATCGGCAGAAATCAGAATTGTGCCGCGCACCATAAATCTACAGAGTAAAGGCAAATGGATTAACGCTTTTCTCTGGCTGCCCAAAGATTATAATGTTACTGATATTGATTCGTCCAGCGTTCTTCTTGAGGATGAGATTGAACCGCAGTGGGTGTGGTTCGACGAAGAAGAACAAGTTGCGATGGTTAGGTTCAGCCGGGAAGAGGTCCAGGATATTCTCACCCTTGGCGAAGTTGGACTGACAATCACCGGCCAATTCACCGAAGGAACCGTATTCGAGGCAAAAGATGTAATTATAGTTATAAATAATGGAAGCCGAAAGTCGGCTAAGCAGGAGAAAACAAAATGAAAAGATTAAGAAGAGCACATCAAAGACAACTTAGAAAACAAGCTAAAAGGCGCAAAAAGCTTAAACAGCGGGCCGTCGCCGCCGGTACTGCTGCTGTAATAACCTTAGGCGTAGCGGCCGCAGGAAATCGCGCCCTGGCACAATATACGCCGGACCCTCACGAACTGCCCGTCAGTCAGGATGCTGATGGCGACCTGCTTACCGACGCCGAGGAAACCGCAATCAATTCCGATGTTTCCGACCCTGACCAGAACGACAATTTAGTACCTGATGGTGTCGAATTGGCAAAACTCTGTGCAGCCGATATCAATGACCTGCCAACATGGGACCCACAAAGCGGCGACCCGGAACCAAATGAAACATACAAATGGTATATACTCACTTTTGGTTTGGAAACCTGCGATATTTGCGGACAGCAGTTTAATATGGGAAGTGTAGTAGTTGTCAATCCAAATCGAAGTCTGACCGTCAACTGCCCCATCATTTCAATGCATTATATGGAGCATGGTTCATATAGTTACGCCGGTAGCACAAATAAAGGCAGGCTCGATGTACCCACCCTGCTGAAAGCCCTTGAGCTGCGTTTGTCTTGTGGGCCGGATGATCATCAATTGCCAGTGCCCGAGGACCCGGATGCAGATTTACTCGCGAACAAAGAGGAATTTGCCATCGGCTATCGGCCCTTCGATGACGACCAAAACGAAAATGAGATACCCGATGGTGTCGAGCTTGCCAAACGCCTCGCCGCTGATGTGAATGACTTGCCGCAATGGTACGGCTTTGGCGACCCGCCAAAAGAAACGTATAAATACGAGCACGCACTTGACGGTACAGAAAAGTGTCATGTTTGTGGTGATGATATTCACATGGGCGGCTGGGGAATTATCAATCCAAAGCTCGGATTGAAATATCCCAGTTACTATGATCCTCTAAATGAAACTTTCTTGCCTGATTTGGCGCTTCACTATATGGAACATGGCTCATTTGATTGTTACGGCGGTATTCATAACGGCAGAGTGAATTTGCAGCGATTGATGAGAGTTCTGGAACGTCGCTTCCCCCATGACCCGAATGAACATCAGTTACCTTTGGATGCCAATGACCTTGATAACGACCTTCTGTCCGACAGTGAGGAACTGGCTGCTGGCTACAACCTCTACGAACCGGATCAGGACGAAGACCTCACCCCTGATGGTATTGAACTTGCCAGGCAGTGTGGTGAGGTAATAGAAGCCTTGCCGGTGCATGACCCTTCCGGTGGTGATCCACCACCGGAGCAAACGTACAAGGTAAATTACTTCCAGAGGGGTCTTGAGCAGTGCGAAATCTGCGGCGCGATGCGCAATATGGGTTGGTGGCAGGTTATAAATCCGAAGCTCGAAATGTCTATTGATGTACCCGATATTGTCTGCCACTATATGGGGCATGGTTCTTTCAGCTATGCCGGTGACGTCCACGGAAAAGGTAGAATCGATATCCCGCTTTTAGTAAAAATACTGGAAATGCCCCGTCGCTGCGGTGATTTGGGGACAATATATCTGCCGGGGGATTTGAATCAGGATTGCAGCGAAAACTTCAAAGACATCGCAGAAGTCGCGGATAAATGGCTCGAATCTACCGACCCAAAACAGGACGGCTGAGATAAACAATAAGGACAGAGAGTGAGAGTTTTGGATTTTAACTCATCTAAGGTTAGAAAATGCACCCGCTCTCTTAAGGAAATAGACTTCGAGCTGGCGTATCTTGCCTTGCTTACTTGCGAAGGGCTCAAGCCCTTGAGCAGATGGGAAAAACCTGTAGAAGGCCACGGCCTTGAATTGCTGCACCAGATGGGCCTGCTTACGAAGCAAATCCGGCGAACGGTCAAAACGGGAAAAGAAGTTGTAGAGACTATTTTCAGCATAACACCCGCCTATATACTACTCTACGAAAGACAATTTGCCGGCAAACCGATAGACAAGTCTGCTGAAACTGTACATTTTGAAGGTTTTTTATTTGGCTTTCCTTCCTGTTGTGTGGATGAATATATCCGGCACCCTTATATCAAAAATGCTCTCCTGCCCCAGCACCAAAAGATTTTATTTCACTGGGCCTGTAAGGATTGCAAAATCACGGAGGCTCTTTTGCCCGGATACCGCCGAATACATGAGTATGTAGAAAAATCCTGAATGTGACGAAATTCTCTTGAGTTGTGTCTATTGCGCTTCTTGCGTGTCGTGAGAATAGAAGAGGAGCCAATAAAATTTGTTTTAGGCGTCTTTTTCCTCAAGCAGCTTTCGGAGATACTTATTTTCCCGCCGCGTCGCTTCTAAGTCAAAGAGTTGATATTTTATGCATATCCGCAGATAATCAAGCGATTCTTGCAGATTATCCACACTTTTTTGAAGTTGGTCGCGGTTATCTTGTGCCTTTTGGGCTAGAGATGCCAGTTTTTTATACTGGGGATTGGCCAACTCTCCAAATTCTTTCACCAGTTCTTTCAGTTTGTCTTCTAATTTTGCCTCATCCATCAATGTTGTTCTTAAAAGCGAGGCTTTCCCTTTTCCATCACCCTGATCTGGGTTGCTCCGAAGCCTCTTGGTTATAAATTGTTCTTGAATATGATATTACAGCAAAGTTCGTACCTAAACGTCCTAAAAAAAACTGTGTGTTGAGCTTTATCGCTTACATCAAAAAACAGCTAAACAGGCCAACATTATGTATAAACCTTGAGTTTTGTTTCTACTATCCCAAACGCAACCCTTATATGGATTAAAACCCTGTGTTGCAGGAAATCAACACAGGGGATTTCCTGATATGTTCTCAATGGATGTAATGATTTTACCAAAAAACAGTTACGGGTAGTGTTGTTTTTTGTAAACATCACCGTTGATTAACAGCATCGGTTGTCCCTACACAGTATAATTCGAGCCCAATTCTGTCATGCCTAAATTGCCTGACTCCTTGTTTTGCCTGCTTCACTATCCGGTATTTGCTGCCGAGTCTCCCACGACGGCGGCCATGGGGGTTTTTTACTTGAAGCACGGCGAAGAAGTCGTATAATGATAATGTATTAAGTTTATGCGGGGGGACAATAGGAGGTCGATGGGCATGACCCGGTTCTATTGGCGCGATTTTATCAAAGTCATAGTAAAGGTGCGTACTGTGCGCGTTACACAATAACCACATTCATTGAAAGGAGAGAAAAATGGAAGAGAAAAGAGATTTATTCAATGTAAGCATTTTGGCTCTGGTACTTTTGGTGTGCGGTTTCGGTCTGACTCCATACGCTGCGGCAAACGAGATAACCAAGGTTATAATGACTCCCACACCTCCGGCACAATTGCTCGACGGTGAACCTGTCACCGTCCGATTTAACTATGTTACGGAGGAACAACGTGGTGTGCGTATCTATGCAATTCCCTACACGAAGGGGGAGATGACCCCGGGTGCTGAGATTTCCAAGTCACCGCTTTATCAGGTCGGGGAAGGCGAAGGTTCCGCAAACTTTACAATTAACGGCATGGATATTATGGTCGATCAGGTCCAAATGATGATGACTAATTCGGACCAAAGCAAGGTGCTTCTGGAATTCTTTATAGGTGTGGAATTTTTCTTTTATGCCCATTCCATAACCAATATTGTGCTGTCTCCTCCTTCTCCGGCGACACTGCTGCCCGGAGAGCATGTCGACATAACGTTTGATTATGCTACAACCCATACTAATGATGTTCTTATTTTTGCACGTCCCTTCACGAATGGGTCGCTAACTCCTGGTTATGTAGCGCATCCGTCGGATGTTTATCCCAGCGGATACGGCAGTGGAACAGGCTGGCTCACAATTCCATATGGGAACGTGGCGGTGGATGAAATCAGGTTCCAGATGTTGAATTTGGACCAAACTGTATTGCTTCGCGAACTCTTTGTCCCTGTGCTATATCGCTTTTGTGAAGGGACGTGCGTCTGGCATGTCGATGCCGACGCGCCGGGAGCTAATACCGGCAGGGACTGGATCAATGCGTTCAACCATCTTCAGGACGCTCTGGCCGTGGCCGCGCCGGGCGATAAGATAAAGGTGGCAGAAGGTACATACAAGCCCGACCAGGGAGGCGGCCAAACGCCAGGCGACATAACGGCCACGTTTAATCTCATCGACGACGTCGTTATCGAAGGTGGCTACGGCGGCTTTGGTGAACCGGACCCCGATGCCCGGGACATCGAAGGATACGAGACTATCCTAAGCGGCGACCTTCAAGGCAACGACGGGCCGAACTTCACTAACAATGCCGATAATAGCCACCATGTTCTTAGAGCCGTTATAAGCGGCGGCGGTGCTGTCCTCGATGGATTTACTATCACGGGCGGCAATGCCGTTGGCCCTAATCCGACTGGTCAGGGCGGCGGTATCTATATAGGATCGGGCAGCCCGATTCTTATCAAGTGCACTTTTATCCTCAACAAAGCCGAGCGAGGCGGTGGTGCATCCAATGCCTCTTATTCGTCCGATGATCCGTCTTTTATAAGCTGCAAATTCATTGGCAACTCGGCTGGAATTGGCGGTGGAATGGAAAGCCAGGGTGGCGAGCCCAGCCTGACCAGTTGTGTCTTCAGCGGTAATACTTCGACAGGCAACGGTGGTGGGCTGTATAATATGGGGGAAAGCGATGCCACTATGATCAATTGTACGCTCAGCGGCAACTCCTCCGCAAACAATGGTGGTGGTATTTACAACACATGGGCAACGGCAAGTGTAGAGGTATTAAACTGCATCTTTTGGAGCAATAGTGATTCCGGCGGCAGCGATGAATCCGCCCAGATTCATATTGATGACGGTACAGTAAGCGTGGATTATACGTGTGTGCAGGGCTTGAGCGGTGGTCTCGGCGGCATAGGTAACATCGGTGACAATCCTATGTTTGTGGATGCCGACGGACTCGATGACGTTGTCGGTACGGAGGATGACGACGTGCACCTGTTGGAGGACTCTCCCTGCATCGATGCCGGACATCCTGCTGTGCAGTACGAAGATATTGACGGCTCCCGCAACGATATGGGTGCCTACGGCGGGCAGTTCGGAGAAGTAACTGACCCGTCTGTATATACCGGAACCGGCTTCATCATTACCAACATCGGAGACCTTCCCACTACAGAAATAGGACGGGATGCGAACGAGCCGAATGTTGGCCTGGCAAACGTCGAGCCGGATGTGGCGGCGCTGTTTGGAGTTCCCCAATATAAAGATTCTCCATTCGGTAGTACCCTCCGGGTCCACGGACAATTCGGACTTTATGATGATGTCGATTTTTATCAGATTATGCTGGCCAAATGGGATGATGGCAATGAACCCGCCCCGGAAGATTACGTTGTTCTCGACGATGAGAAGGGCGCACAACAGTTGGGCAAGGTAAGATGGTATGTAGACGCCAATGGTTTCTGGAAGCACGAGTATGTAAGGATGGGCCCGAAAACTATCGATGGAAGAGACTATCTCTATCAGTTAAATAGCCCGCTCGACGGCAGCATTTGGTCGAATTCGGATTTAAGGATAAGGTGGAACACGAGAATGTGCGAGAACGGTTTATACACTCTGACTTATAAGGCGTACCGCTGGGCCGATCCCTGCCAGACCACCCTTGTTGAGGTGAACCTGCCGCCGACTGATGGGTGGGACCATGTTATCCTGCTTATTGATAACAATCCGGTTACAGCTATTATCCACGACGTCAGGTACGACCCCAATGAAGGCAATCCCAACTACGACCCGTGCACTGACGGACTGATAGAAGAATGCGCTATCATCGGTCTTACCCACGCTGGGGAGAATTTGCGGTTTAACATTACCGCTTCGCATCCTACCGGTTATTTGAGGCGTTTCATACTGGATACTATCGCCGGCAAGAACGAGAACCGCGGCAGGATTGCCGACGAATCGTATTCGCCGACGACGCCTCCTTACTGGGATGGTGTGCATAGCATGGAATATAACACCAAGGATGCCCCGCCGAGTCTGATGGAGTGGAAACGATGTGCATATCAGTTCCGACTGCGTGCATGGGGCCGTGCGAACAATGGTGACCACTACATTTATTATGATATATTTAGTGACCATTACTACCTGGACTTTGGTCAAACCACCTGCATGCGCGCAGACATCGACGGTAGCGGTACGGTTGATTTGAAGGATGTAGCTGAATTGTTCGATAACTATCTGGAAACCTGTGGATTGTAACGCTTTAATTTAATGTCGTCGCAATTCTGCAGACAAAGAGTTGATAAGGGCCGTCAGTGTTACACTCGCGGCCTTTTTTATTCCTTTCCCTGTAGAAGCGCATTAAAATGGCCGAACTACAAAGCCCGGCCTATTTATGCCCTCTATTAAAGGAGGACTGCCGTTTCACCTTTTAATACCTTGGTGTGTGCGTAATTGTATGCAGGTTAAGTATTGAGTATCAGGTCCGGTTTTCTTCGCTCCGGGGTGGGCAATTCGGCTCCGCATCGCACGCAGTTGACCTGTGCCAGCCCCCGGTTCTTGCCACAAGCAGAACATTTGGTCATTGATATGTGGTTCAGTGCCAGATAGGTCAGCAATCCCGCCAGGTTAAAGACAAGTGTGAAGGCGAGCCAGAATATCAGTTTGCCGCGGGATGTTTGTCTCGGCCGGCCGTGCCAGAAGGCAAATCCCGCCATTGCCAGGCCCAGCAACCAGTTAAATATGTTGTTGCCGGGCCGCAATTCTGCTACGATTTGTGCAAAATCATAGATTAAAAAATTGCTTCGGTAAGAGTATACCCAGGATTCTCCACCCAGTAGATACCAGGCCAGATCATAAAGCGGTGAGGAAAGTTGGCACACGTAACGCTTCGTTTTTTCCCATGGCCGACTTTCCTGAACTTTGCGGCCGGGCCGGACACGGACAGGAATGGTCCAGTCATAGCGATTCATTCGGTTAAGGTTGCCTTGATTGTCAACTCTGTAAAGTTCGATCCATTTCTTGTACGGCTTGCCTTCGAACTTACGAAGCCATTCATCTGCAAGTCTCGGCGATTTCAAAATATTTGCAGGAGGTCTTCTCTCGATTTCAGGACGCTGCAGGAAAATATCCTTCGTTGTGGCTGTGAACGACAGGTATTCGCTCCACCAATCATCGTCAACGGTAACTGTTACCTTTTGGTCGGGATTTCGCATTATCAGATGGTGTTTGTTGTCTTCGGTCAGGCACTTTATTAAGGGCCGGTAAGGAATATTTGAATCCTGCGGTGTCTCGGGCCGGATGTCTCGCCATTTATGCAGCGATATATGTTTAATGTTTGCTTTGTCACTTTCAAAAATCAGTTGGACCTGTTGTTTTTCAAAATTTATTTCGTAAACACGCCTGTTTGTTTGCCACAGTAGTGTCGGATTTAAGGAGTCCTGGGGACACCAGGCAGTAAAGAGTTTGAATCTGCCGAACGGTTTGGCCCGGGATTTCGAATCTATAAATCCTGTTGAGCCGAGAAAGCCGATTTTGCCGCCGTCTGTATGATAGCCGACGAATAACTGTCTTGTTGGTTCATAGCGCCAAACCTGCTCGGTTTTCTCTTGTACCCTGACCGGTATTTGCAATGAACGAGACAACTCGGGTGTTATCAATTGTATTTGTTTCATCCTTATCTCATCAAATCTCTCATGATAGCCGCTTAGCCGCCGGGACCAGGATAGATATTCGTAAGGCCTGTCCTTAATAAGACCCGACCAGATAAGCATACCATTTGCATCATAGATTTCCTCTTTCTCTGGTTCATCCAGTAGACCGGATTTAAGTCCAAGTGGGTAGACCAGGTGAATTGTTCCGTCCGGGAGAAATTGCTTTGCCGAGTTTCGTATTTTTTGAAGGAGTTTTTCTTCCTCGCTGAGTTCGACTTTTGGTTTTTTTATCGTGGACCTGCGTTTTGGGATTGTGAGCATAACAGCAGTTTGTATGATAATAGCCTGCAGTATTGCTATCGCAATCAGTAGTATCAGGGCCGTCATGAAGATTTTTGTTGCTCCCGCAACGTGTTTTAAACTTTCTTTGTGTTTCATGTCAGAATTACCCGGCTTAAAATTCTCTGTTCAGGAAGGTTTCAATAATCTGTGAAAGCAAAATAACGATACCTATTATCACCACTGCAAAGGCCCAGCTGATTCGCCACTGCAGAAATATCATGCAGACGACAACAGTGGCGAATGCAAGGCCGAATATTTTTGTTGTGTACCAGCGTGCTGTACTAAGGGCCGTGAGAGCGGTCCCCAGATAGACTACAAGGCCGAGCACGATAAACAGCCATCCCTCAATAAAAAATCCGGCCGGCGGCGGCACCGTGAACAGTTCCAGCCGGCCGGCATAACTGTAAAGCCCTATCCACACAGCCCCAAGTGATACAACTAATGCCAATGTCGCTGCGGCCAGCTTTGCACCAAGTATCGTCTGTCGGCTCACCGAACGGTGAATTAAAAACGCCCATGTCTTTGTGAAAAGTGTTATCCAGAAATGCCGGACACCAAGGGCCAAACCGAGTCCGATGGATGTAACAAGTAGCCATGGGCCGGTAAACTTCAGGGGTGAATAACGGATCAACTGGTAAGAATCTACCTCATTGCCGGCCAAAAGGGACGAATAGGACCTACTTGACAGTCCATAATATGCCTGTACTCGCAGGAGAAAACCACCTATAGCCAGCAGGATAATCGCCGCAAGGAGCATCCACGGCAGGCTCTCGCGAAGCTCTTTTTTTAGCAGTGCTGAGAATCTCATCTTATTTTTCCTCCCATCGGAATAATCGCCTGTGGTTAGGCGGGGCGGTGTATTCGATGAACTGGTCTTCCAGGTTCATTTGTGCAATTTGGTGCTTTTGGGCCCTGTTGCTTTTTGCCCACTCGGCTATCTGCTCGTCGGCAGTGCCAACCAGGATTAACTCCAGCTCTTTCTCACTGCTTCTGCAGTGAAGCAGCCCGTCTATATCGACCTCGGCGGGAGTGGAATCGGCAAAACTTAATACCACCTTTTTTATCGCCGCCCTGAATTCCTCAAGCGAGCAGTTTGCCCTTAACACGCCTTTATCAATAACCACAATTCTATCGGAGACCCTCTCTACATCACCGAGGATATGACTGGAGAAAAGAACCGTTCTGCCTTCGCGCATGATAAGCTCAATCATACCCTCCAGAAATTGACGCCTGATTGCGGTATCAAGCCCAAGTGTCGGATCGTCCATTATCAACAATTCGGGATTCGGGGCAAGAGCAAGGGCCAGCGAGACCTGCGCACGCTCACCGTTCGAGAGGTGTTTTATCTTTCGCTTTCTCGGCAGGCCGAAGTATTCAATCATATCGGCGAAGAACTTATCGTCCCACTGCTTCGGGAAAAACGCCCGCTGAAATTTCTCCAGTTCGTTGATACTCATCCAGCGAAACAGCCGATGGCCTTCTGTTACGTAACCGATACGCTGTCGAATCGCAGGCTTTAACTGTTGCGAATCACAGCCCAGTAATCTCGATGAGCCCGCGGTCGGTCTTAGCAATCCCAGCATTAGCTTAATGGCGGTCGTTTTTCCAGCACCGTTTCTGCCGACGAAGCCGCAGATGCAGCCCTGTGGAATCTGAAGATTCAGGTGGTCGAGAGCAAGTGTGCTGCCGTAATATTTCTTAAGACCTTCTGTTTCTAATACTGTCTCAGTCATTTTTTCTTTCCGTTTGCCTTTTGACGAATTTAGCGAGTCTGTCTTTGAACATCGTTGTCAAGTCCTGTTCCCGGAGACCTAAGTTCAGGCCCCGCGTAATAAGGGTATCCATCCTTTCGGTGAGTATATTGATATCCGCGGCATCACTTTTGCGGAATTTCGGATCACTTACGTATGTGCCGGAACCGGTTTTAGTGGTAACCAATCCGGCCTGCTCCAAACGGGTGTAGGCCCGGGCGACGGTATTGGGGTTAATTACAAGTTCCGAAGCGAGTTTTCTGACCGCCGGGAGCTTATCACCACTTGCCAGTTCACTTTTTGCGATGGCCTCAGAAATCTGCTCAGCAACCTGAACATAAATTGGCTCGCCCGAGCCGGATGATATTTGTATCCATAAAGCCATGATCGCCGTTTTTCCTTGCAAAAAACCGTATATGTAATTAGTATCGGAATAATTGTACTAATACTCTTAATACATTATGTATTATTTGTTTGGTTTGTGCAAGGATTTTTTGGGAAAATTTTGCATTTTTTTGAGATGGGAATGTTTGGGTATGAAAAACGGCGATTTTGGGCTGTTATGGGATATTTGAGGATCAAATTGGGTTTGTTTGGGTTTGAATTGGGTTCGTAAAGTCGTTTTATTGGCTAAAATTGGGTTCGTTTTGG
>JAABXR010000029.1:2857-3235 GCA_011776225.1 Phycisphaerae bacterium | reverse complement strand
AAACCACAAAGCGTGCAGACAACCGGTTTATATCTATTTGGCCAAGCGAAATCGACGTGGAGCCTAGCCTTTGCCGGTGCATATGCTTCTTCATGACTGAAACTGCACGCTATTTCACAGATGCGACAACCAGTACAATTCTTTTCAACAACCCTCAAGATTATAGGTCCAGCCCAAGCTTTACCTACGACTTCCCTCACGCTTTTCCCTTCGTGCACAACAGCTCGTATAGTTTCGACTACCAAAGTTGGGTTAGGTGCTTGGATTACCTGCCGACCAAAAACTACTCCAGCGGCGCCAGCCTTTAAAGCCTCATTGACCACTTCAAGTGCATCTCTCATAGTCTTTGCTTTTGCGCCGCCCAAGATGAGCACTGGC
>JAABXR010000029.1:1559-2834 GCA_011776225.1 Phycisphaerae bacterium | reverse complement strand
TCAGCGAAGTTTGCACCTGTCACGCGTTCTCCCATGGGAATGGGTTCAACTATGAAAGGTAGCCCTACTTTGTCACATTCCCTAGCAAAGATCGAGACCAACTCAAAGTCTCGTGCTTCATCTTCGTCTTCACCGTATCCTACAAAAAAATAAGTCACTATGCCAGAAGCACCTAGGGCAACAGCGTCTTTTGCATTTGCAACAGCTACGTGTTTGATACTCCTAGCGGGAAGAGTGTACGTCTTATCTCGGAACGCGTTTGTCCAATCCGCCCTGACAAGTAAAGCCGATTTTCGGCCGTGAAATAGATGACTCAGTCGTGTTGCTTGTCCCGGACTCAAAAGTATAGCGTCGGCGCCACCCTTTATGACGCTTCTCACCGTTTTCTCTAGGTCTATAACCCCTCTTATCGAACCAAGCATCATTCCATGGTCCGCCGCGACCACCACGGCTCTATTGTCGTTAGGATTCAGAATCTTGCTAAGGCGCAATGTTTTTCCAAAACTAGACAATCCTCATCCTCAACAATGCTTGATTTTTTATCCTCTCTTATGAATGGTATCCACCAAAGTCTCTAGCATCTCAACGGGATTTGCCGCTTGAAATACGCTGTTGCCGGCGATTACTCCAGCAGCGCCAGCTTCTAAAGCTTCAGCAGCAGACCTGAGAAGATCCTGAATTGGCGACGCTTCTGTGTCAAGAACAAACACCGGACCCTTGGTCGCATCTATGACCTTTCTGAAAGACTTTACGTCTCCGGTATACGGCGCCGCGATCGCATCTGCTCCAGCTTCGACTGCCATTCTCATTGCGAGGCTCAAACAATCAACAAAATTTGTCGCGGTAACACGTTCGCCTATTGGAATTGATTCTACTATTAAGGGCATACCCAAACGATCGCATGATCTAGCAAGCATTGCAACCGACTCCAGATTGCGAGCTTCATTTTCTTCGTGGCCGACACAGAAGAAAGCGATCACAGCAGAGGCCCCTAAAGCCACGGCATCCTCTGCGCCTATGATTGTGACATGTCTTATTTCCCTGGCGGGTAAAACAAAACTCTCGCCTCTAAAGGCGTTTGTCCAGTCAGCCCGAACAAGAAGCGCTGGAGCTTTCTTGCCTTTAAGATGGTGAACCATCCCTCCAACTTTCCCAGGGCTCAAAACCACAGCGTCAACTCCACTAGTCACAGCTATTCTTATCGTTTTTTCCAGATCTGCAAGATCGATAGTGGGACCTAGCATCAATCCTCGATCCGCCGCTAGGATTACAGCT
>JAABXR010000029.1:0-1500 GCA_011776225.1 Phycisphaerae bacterium | reverse complement strand
ATGAAATCGCTGAGGCGAAACGCCTTTCCAAGGTTTGATAACAAGCTAACCTCCCTTGACACTAAGAGTCGTTATCATATTCAAGTATATATAATTCCTAAGTCATCTCAGCAACATACTCAGTTGACCGAAACAAATCTAGTCTTCGACGATTCTCGCACGAAAATCTCTGGGGGTTCCTATTTTTTCAATTTTTCCATCTCGAATCCAAAAAATGCGGCTACTCATACCTATCATTTTGACGTCGTGAGTTGCCGCAATTATGGTTACTTCACGTTCGTCATTTAATTTCTTCAACAGCTCTATAATCTCGCGCCCTGTGTGAAGATCGAGATTTCCGGTTGGTTCATCAGCAAGTATTATAGCAGGATCGTTAGCCATTGCACGGGCAATCGCAACACGCTGCTGTTGCCCCGCTGACAGTTCAGATGGTTTATGGCGTAAGCGCTCGCCGAGTCCAACCAAACTCAAAAGCTCGGTGGACTTCTTTATTCGGTCTTCTCTCGCTACACCCGCAAAGATCATTGGAAGAGCAACGTTTTCAAGCGCTGTAAGCACCGCAATCAAATTAAAGGTTTGGAAAATGTATCCTATCTTGCGGCAACGAAGCCAAGCCAGTTCATAGGCGTCCAGTTTTGCAATATCCACCTCGTCGATGTACACCTTGCCTTCTGTTGGTCGTTCAAGTCCTCCGATCATGTTGAAAAGCGTTGTTTTGCCTGAACCTGACGGACCAACAATAGATACGTATTCACCGCCTCGAATCTTTATGTTGACCCCATCTAAAGCCTTTATCACGGTACCGCCCATATAGTAATACATTGCCAAATCTTCTGTTTCAATAACGTTCTCATAACTCAAATCTCAAGGCCTCCACAGGTTTTGCTTTTGCTGCTCGATAAGCAGGATACAATGTGGCGATAACACTTAGGCCCACGGCCAGCGTGACGGAAAGTCCAAAGCTAACAAAAACATCATAAAGTGATAAGTGTAACACAACATCAAAACCCAACTGCAGACCATATGTTACTACCGCAACAGCCCCACCACAAATGAAACCCAAAATTCCTCCCAATAGGCCCAGCAAGGCTGACTCGATCAAAAAAAGCAGTATGATGTGACGATCTAACGCGCCTAGACACTTCATAGTGCCTATTTCGTGGTATCGTTCATATACAGCTGTGAGCATGGAGTTGGTGATACTCACTACGCAAACGAGCAGTGATATGAAAACAAGCCAATATTGGTAGCCTACTATAGGGGCGCTGACACCAGCGTACTCGGTGTAAACACGAAAAATGGTGGTTGTCATCACGAGGAAAGTCATGAAGGCTATTCCAAGAACTATTGCGGCTGCCGTGAGAATGGATCTGGAGAAGCGTATCCTAATGTTGTCTAAACCGAGACGGAAAGCCTCGGCAATAGGGAGTTTTATTTTCTTTGCCCCTTTTGAATCAGCTGACATTGCTTGATCCTTCACAGCTCAAGATATTTTATACC
>JAABXR010000146.1 GCA_011776225.1 Phycisphaerae bacterium | reverse complement strand
CGGGCAGCACCTGTTCGGTGCGTCCACACCCCTGGCAACGAACTCGCTGGATTCGCATCGGCTTTCCAGAGGGACGCAACAAACGCAGGTAGTATCCCCAGCGGATGGTTTTACCGTCGCACTTACGACACGGTTTCAGGTAGACCTCTGGCCAGGCGACCAACAACGCAAAATAAGCCTTGACATTATCTACAAAAATGACTATGATAAACTGCTTTTAAGTTTAAAGGTCCCCAGCGTGAGGTCTACCAAGACCCCCAACTCACTGGGGACTTTGTATTTTTAGGTCGTAAAAAGAATATAATAGTCCAGAAGGATAATGTGGAGAAAAAATTTTGGGATAATAAAGTGGGAAATTTTGCTTTCGTTTTGATTAAATAATGTTAGAGGTTACACTTTCGGTAATGCTTTCTGTAGAGCTTGTTTTAATCGCACTAAGGTAGGATTGAAATTAGAATTCAAGAATCTTGTTTCTGAGCTTCACGTCCGAAGTTTTAATCGGACTAAGGTAGGATTGAAATATTTCCAAAACTACATTTTACAGTACATTATAACGCTCGAAATTTAATGATTACAGAGTGGATGGCCGAAAATGGTTTTACTACTGTTGGCCAATTCGAAAAAGAAAAGGAACAATTTGGTGCTTTGGTGGGAGTTTTAGAGCAAGAAGATATTTCTGTAAATGGGAAAGCAGCCATTTCTTATGATCGAGGTATGGAAGGAGGCGGATCGCATTGCAGCACAACGACCATTTTCTTTTCATGTGGTAATGCAATAAGTCTCATGTTGTGATGAAACTCGCCCGTTACATGTAAACGTCCCCACAACTCGAGATAAAGTCTCTCTAATAACCAAGCCGCCGCCTGCCAATTTTCAGAAATAATTTAATTAATTGAAAATAATGAAAAGTTAAGAGGCCAGAAAATAGTAGAAAAAGGCTCCTGAATCCTTATCTTGAACTTTTTATGACAAATGCGTTTTGGAATTTTAGAGAGTTGGTCAGTTAAAATTTCTAAAAACAGTTGCATTTTGAAGCGGTATTCTTTTATTTTAGATGAGAGGAGGGCCTATTTATGAAAGATGAGGAAAAATCCGCTGAGCAACTGATCCAAGAGTTGCGGAGCTGCCGTGATCATCTTTCTTTGTTGGAAAAAGCTGAAACGGAAAATAAGCGTGCTGAAGAAGCACTACGCGAAAGCGAAGAACGCTGGCGCAGAATTTTCGATTATTTCAATGAGGCCGTCTTTGTTATCGATGCAAAAAGGGATCGAATTTTAGAAGTCAATCCAAAAGCCTGCGAAATGCTTGGCTACACCTACGAAGAATTGCTCTCCCAAAAGATTTCATCTATTCATCCCGATGAAATGCCGCAACTGCTGGCATTTGCCGAGTCGATATTCAAACAGGGCGGTGGCCGGACGGATGAGCTGACCTGTTTGACTAAATCAGGTACAAAACTTCCTGCTGAAATTTCAGCATCGGTGATTGAAGTTGACGGCCGGCGGTGTTTGATTGCTTTGGTACGAGATATTAGCGAGCGTAAACGGGCTGAACAGGCGCTGCGGGAAAGCGAGGCACGCTTTCGCCGTCTTGTAGAACATGCCAGCGATGCTCTGTTCTTAATCGAACCTGATGGCAAAATTATCACTGTCAATGAACAGGCATGTCAGAATTTAGGTTACTCACGCCAGGAATTGTTGAAAATGTATTTGTGGGATTTTTCAATCGCTGCAAATCCTGAAAGATTAATGACCATATGGGCGGAAATGAAACCCGATGTTCCCGTCACGTTGGAAGGCATACATAAGCGCAAAGATGAATCGACCTTTCCGGTTGAGGTCCGGGCTTGCAAGTTGAAGTATGAGGGTCGCGACCTATTTCTGGCCTTGGCCAGAGACAGCACCGAGCGCAAACGCGTGGAAGAAGATCGCCAAAAGCTGGTGGCGCTCATCGAGAACAGCCCCAATCTTATCGGGTTCGGAACCATGGACAGACCTCCAAAACCACTATATGTCAACCCGGCCGGTCTTAAAATGCTGGGATTCGACACCTTGGAAGAGGCAATTGCCCACAATGTAGTGGATTTTCATCCCGAAGATGAGCAGCAACGCTACTTGCAGGTCATTGTACCGGCTTTGCTTGAGAAGGGGCATTGGGAGGGTGAGACCTGCATTCGAAACTTCAAAACCGGTGAAAGAATTCCGATTCATCGCCACTTGTTCACAGTTAATGATCCACACACAGGTAAGCCGATTATAACGGCGTCGATTATCCACGACATCTCGGCGCTCAAACAGGCAGAGCAAGCGCTTCGGGAGAGTGAGGAGCGCTACCGCACCCTTTATAATCATACCCCGGTCATGATGCATTCGATCAATCGCGCCGGGAAGCTGATCAGCGTCAACGACTATTGGCTTAAGACACTTGGTTATGAATATGATGAAGTCATCGGTCAAAAAGTTTTCGAATTTTATACAAAGGAGTCAGCCCGGTATGCCCATGATATAGCTTTTAAAGAATTTTTGGGAAAAGGCTTTATCAAGGATAAGGAAATACAAGTAGTAAAAAAGAACGGTGAAGTTATTGATGTCCTGCTTTCGGCAGTGGGCAAATGGAATGAACAAGGCGAGTTGCTTTATTCCATGGCCTTCTTGGTTGACATTACCGAGCGCAAACGGGCGGAGGAAGAACGACTAAAGTTAGCCACGCTCGTGGAAAAGAGCTATGATTTGATTGGTTTCGCATCACTGGAGGGAGAAGTCCTTTATTTAAATGAAGCAGGCCTGAAACTTGTCGGTTTCCACAGTCTTTCCGAAGCCAGATCAAAGGCCATTATTGATCTCCATCCAGAAGAACAGAAAACGCAGATACGCGAGCTAATTCAGCCGACCGTGAGGCAAAAAGGACATTGGGAGGGTGAGTTACTAGTAAAGCATTTACAGACTGGCGCCCTGATTCCGACCCATTTTAATATTTTTACCCTTCGACACCCTCAAACAAATGAATGTTATGCCAACGCCGTCATCGTGCGAGATATAACCAAACTCAAGCAGGCAGAAGCCACACTGCGCGAAAGCGAGGAACGGCTCTCCCGTATTTTGGAATCCGCCATGGACGCTATCATAACCATTGATGATCGGCAGCGCATCGTTTTGTTCAACCAGGCGGCCGAAAAGGTATTCGGATGTTTCGCCGCCGAGATTTTACACCAGCCCCTCGACCAATTCCTCACCGACAGCTTCCGTAACATACTCGTTTCTTATCTAAGCGACTCGAGTAAACGCAAACGTTCTGCATCTTATATGTGGACGCCTGAGGGTCTTACCGCGCGTCGTGCCGACAGTGAAGAGTTTCCCATCGAGGCTACGATTTCTGAGGTCACCGTATCCGGTCAAAAACTGTTCACAATTATTTTACGCGACATCAACGAAAGACTCAAAGCCGAAGCGGAGCTTAGTAAATTACAAATGCAAAATATCTTTCTGCAGGAGGAGATCAAAAGCGAGTACAATTTTGGCGAGATCATCGGTGCCTCCGCGGGGATAAAAAAAGTCTTCAAGAACATCGAAAAAGTAGCTGGTACCGATACCACTGTGCTGCTCACTGGAGAAACGGGAACCGGCAAGGAATTAATTGCGCGTGCGATTCACAACCTGAGTACTCGCAAAAATAGCGTACTCATCAACGTCAACTCTGGCGCGCTGCCCTCCGGTTTAGTAGAAAGCGAACTGTTCGGCCATGAAAAGGGGGCCTTTACCGGCGCCACCACCAGAAAGAAAGGTCGATTTGAATTGGCCGATGGGGGAAGCCTATTTTTAGACGAAGTGGGGGAGTTGCCTTTGGATACCCAGACCAAACTGCTGCGGGTTTTGCAGGAGCAGGAATTCGAACGGGTAGGGGGCATGGAGACCATCAAGGTTGATGTGCGGGTTATTGCTGCCACCAATCGCAAACTCGAAGAAGCGGTGAAACTGGGTGTGTTCCGGGCGGACCTGTTTTATCGCTTAAACATTTTCCCCATTCATATTCCGCCGTTGCGCGAGCGTCTTGAGGATATCCCGCTTTTAACCAGCTATTTTATCCGAAAGTTTTCACGCAGAATTGGCAAAAGAATCGAAAGTCTAAATCCACAGGTCATGGAAAGGTTGAGGAGCTATCACTGGCCGGGAAACGTTCGCGAACTGGCTAATATCCTTGAACGCGCCGTCATTCTCTGCGAAGGCGGGGTATTAAAAGAGAACCATATTGTAATTTCTACCCCATCACCAATTTCAGAACCGGAAATCAACTCTCTCGAAGAAGCGGAGCGACAACATATCTTGCGAGCACTGGAAAAGACGGGCGGCGTACTGGGCGGACCAACAGGAGCGGCAAAGCTGCTGGACGTCAATCGCTCGACTTTGTGGTCGAAGATGAAAAAGCTGGGCATTAATTGAACGATTTTCAGGCATCGTGCTGATATATCAGTTCTCTGCTGATATATCAGCACATCCACAGACTACAATTCCCACCGTTAGACCTCTTAACGCCACAACCTAATCCTTTTAAATTAAGCCAGTTGGGTTATAAACTCATTCGGCTTTTCCATTTTGGCATTGAATTTGGAATTAATCCTGTCAGAGTTTTAAATCCTGACAGGGTTGGGTTAAGAATCAACTTAAATTAATGCAAGGAGTGATCCACATGTCAATTCATTCTCAAAAAGTAAAAAGCTGGCTGATGGCTGCGTTCCTATTACCAACGGTCGTGCTTTCCAAACCTTCTGATTACGATTCTTGGCGTCTGCCTTATGCATTTGAGTTTCTCACCCTTAGAGCCGGAACTGGGGAGAAGTCGCTGCTGGAGGTCTTCTGTCAAATTCCTACTCACTATTTGCAATTCATAAAATTCCGGGATGGCTTTTTTGCCAGTTATAAGCTTTCGATTGCTCTATTTGATCGCTCTAACAAGCAGGTCGCCAAAGTAAGCATTGTTGATTCAGTAAAGGTGAACAGTTTTTGGGACATCGACCTCCCGCGCCCGCCGCATTTAATTCGTAGCAGCTTTATTGTTCCATCGGGAGAATATGAAGCCCGCACTCAAATAACCGACCAGGAAACCTTGCAAACATTAAGTTTTAAGAGAAGGACTTTGATTCCGGACTACTCAGCACCTGATCTGCAAGTAAGCGATCTCCAAATAGCCAGTGCCATCATCCCGACCACTGAAAACGGCGTACTGGTAAAAAATGGCCGTAGAGTCGAACCCAATATTCTGCGGTTAGTCGAGTTGGGATCGAAATTGCCGGTCTATTTTGAAGTTTATAATCTGCAATATACTCCGGGAGCACCGGAAGAGGACTTCCTGCTCACGATGACCATCGCCGATCAAGGTGGGAATAAGGTAAAAACGTTCACGAAGGAGCACCATAAACCCGGTGTTACCGCCGCTCTTAGTGTTGAAATCCCGTTACCTGAAGTGGCAGAAGGTTTGTATCAATTGCTTGTAACGGTGCAGGACTTGGCGACCTCGAAGAGTGTACAGAAGGCAGTTAATTTTTACGTGGTCAGATCCAACATTCAACCCAACATTTAACTGACGAACGGATTTACCTACCGAGGCTGGAATGTTCCGAATGAAAAAGATTTTTGAAAATGACTTAACCACTATAATCAAAATCGAAGGCCAGATTCCCGACGACGAATTAAATAATTGGTCGGCAGAAATAAGCTCTTTAATTAAACAGTCAAAACAGCAAGTAATTTTAGAGATGTGTGATGTTATCTTCATTAGCGCCAAGGCGGTACAGGTTATGATGAATGAGTTAACGGACAAGATGTTTTTACTCAATTGTCCCACATTTGTAAAAAACATGCTGCAATCGGCAGGTTGGTCAGATCATGTTCTGGATTCATAACCCTCGACGAAGTTAGGAGAATTAACAATGACAGACATTTTCATCCCCAGAGACAAAGTCGAACACCAAGAGTCAGCCGAATTGAACTCGCTGCTCAAATTATTCCAAAAGCGGTTGTATCGCACCGCTTTAATTTTAACCAAAAGTCCTCATGCCGCCCGGGACCTGCTTCAAGAAGTTTACCTGCGAGCACGGCAGGAGTATCAGCAACTCACGCCCAATACTCATTTTGGCCTGTGGTTATCACAACTTTTAATCAACATTCATCTTGGTAGGACCGAGAGATTATCCAACTGTTAAAGAAAGGAGTTTCAATCATGTCTAAACTCGTTTTGGGAATCGTTATGATTTTATTTATAACTGCCTGTAGCAATGAGCAAACTACAGCGCCTCCACAAGACATTCAGCCAACTTTATCCAGCATTCAAACCAATATTTTCAGTACCACATGTGCGGTACCGGGTTGTCATGTCCCTGGAGGCGCAGGACCCATGCCATTGCGAAACGTCAATGAATCCTTCCAGAATTTAGTTGGTGTGGCTTCGGTGCAAATACCCGCCTTGATTCGGGTTCAACCCAATGATGCCGACAATAGCTACTTAATTCGGAAATTAGAGGGAGGACCGGGAATTGCTGGCCGCCGCATGCCGCTCGGTCGCGCTCCATTGAGTAATGAAGAAATTAGTGCCATTAGGCAATGGATTAATAACGGCGCGTTGAACAACTAATGTGAAATCTTAAAAACTTCAAAACCTGAATTATTCGGAGCCTAGTCATGATTCAAAAGATTTTCATTGGACCTGCTGCAGAAAATAAATACCAGCTGCTCAAACAATTTGAAGCCCTGGCGTTGCCTTTGTTCGATCGCCTGTACAGCACTGCAATCCGAATGACCCGCCATTCGCAGGATGCGGAAGATCTGGTGCAGGACACCTACCTGAAAGCCTGGCGTTACTTTCATCGCTTTGAGCCTGGAAGCAACTTCGCCGGCTGGATATTTCGAATCCTGATTAATAATTTTATTAACGAATACCGTAAAAAGAAAAACATGCATGCACGGGCGGATTTCGATACCGCCACCAAAACCTTTGCCGCAAAAACTACGGTACCGATTAACGAAGAGACGTCGGATTATCACAAGACCTTTGATGATGCCATTACCGCCGCCCTCGAACAATTGCCGGAGCATTATCGTGCGGTGATCCTTCTAAGCGATGTCAATGATCTAAAATACAAAGAAATTGCCGAGGCCCTCAACTGTCCCATTGGCACGGTGATGTCGCGCCTTAACCGTGGGCGGCAAATGCTGGCCAAGTCTCTGAAAAAATATGCAGTGGAAAATGGGTATGTTGTGGATTCAGACGAGTTGATTTAGATTTTGAAAGAAGGATGTATGTTTAAAAGTGATATGATAGCAAAGCCAAGAGAAATAATCCAGAATTTCTGTTTACTATTTTCAATGATATTCACATTTTTTCTGAGCTTTGGTGATTCTCTAAACATTACCAGTATCACGGAAACCGCTGAGACGGGCCCCGAACCGATAGGCAACATTGATGAAAAATGATTGGTGCACTAATCCACAGAATGGATGGGCTTTACAGTATATCCAAAATCCTGCAAATGAGAGAGTCGCATTCCGATATGACCTCAGCCGTTCTTTTCAAGTAAAACTGCAAATCATAAATAAGGACAAGGAAGTTGTGAGATTATTGGTAGATGAATTGCAGCCTGCGGGGGCCTTTATGGTTACATGGGCTTTGCGCAATGATAAAGGCGATAGGGTCAAAAATGGATTTTATCGAGCGCAATTTTTTATTCACGGGACCCTAAATGTCAAGGTGACATTCAGGTGATAAGTAGTGGCTAAACCCTCTAAGTCATATGAAACGAATTTGTTAAGTCACACTGAAAAAACAAAAAAACTGCTGGCACAGAATCCGACGGAAGATCTGCGTGCATATGATTTCTATATGTGTGCCACGGATTTCCTCTCTCGTGGTGGAAAAAAGAAAAACGAATCAGCTGTCCAGATGTTCGATCTTGCCCTTGACATCGACCCTAATTTCAGCTTGGCTTTGTGATGGATGCAATACAATTGTTCTTAGAACGATAGCGCGGGTTTCAGGAATATCCGTCATTGCTCATAGATGGTATGAGCGAACAGCAATTACGTCGCTCACCGCATCCGGAGGTCAACCCGATCCTCTGGATTCTGTGGCACACGCGCGGTGTGAGGACGTTGGCATTAATCGTTTGATTGCCGATGGTAATCAGGTTCTGGACGACGGCTCATGGCCCGCACGTTTAGGTGTGGCCTTGCGCCACATCGGCACTGGCATGACGAAAGCAGAGGTCGATGAACTCTGTCTTCGGCTCAATCTGTCAGAGTTGTTTGCCTATCGAACCTGCATCACCCAGCGTACTGAAGAGGTGATGGTAGAGCTTGCGTCCGATGAATTGCTGCATGAACTCACTCCTAAGAGGCTCCAGCAAGTGTTCGTGGAAGAGGGAGCTGGAGGTGTGGCCGCAGACCAGCTCTTCGAACTGTACTATGGACACACAAAGGGCTGGCTCCTCGGACACCTAGCGCTAACGCACAACTACTATCACATTGGCCAGGCGTTTGCGGCACGGGCAATGTATGGATGCAGAATCCATGGTAACAAAACGATCAATATAACAAAGCGTTCGAAAGTGTAAGATGCAAACTTCCAAAATGGGCCGAATGACGCTTAACTATTATTTTCTATCAAAGGTTTGATTAATCGGACCATAGGTGGCATTTTGACTGGAAGTTTTTTCTAATCGGGTAAGGGCGGGTTTTTCTCTCCCGCCCTCCCCACACCACCCCGCATGCGGCTCCGCACGGGGCGTTTCATCGCAGGATGAATCAACATCAAATGCGAAAAGGTTCTTCCACATTTACTTTCATTTCAGGCAATGCTTGATGAGACGAGAATTTTAAGACCGGTTTATCTGGGCGATAACTGCTGGTGGCCGATAGAACCCGTCGAATAAATATTGATTTCTCAGAGACTCCGGGAAGTATATATGGGAAGTCTCGGATTAATGGAGGAACCCCGCATATGAATGAATATGAGCCCTCTCTAGTCCAGTTGACACTCAAAACTATCCTTGTTCACACGGTGACCTATTTCGGGATGGGTGTCCTTTTCATGTGGCTTCTTGATTACGAGGCCAGGTTTGCAGAACCACCCGCGAAATACTTTCTTCGGGAGTTGGATCATCCACTGATCTACGCCGGCCCCATGCTTCAATCCATTCGGGGGGTTATTTTCGCCCTTGCTTTCTATCAACTTCGTGGAGTCTTGTTTGGGAGCAAAAACGGCTGGCTCAAAGCCTGGTGGCTCTTGGTAGCGATAGGCATTCTCTCCACTTTTGGCCCTTCACCCGGATCCGTTGAAGGCATTATTTATACGGTGGTGCCTCTGAAAAGCCATATCACCAGCCTGCCAGAAGTTGTCCTCCAATCTCTGCTGCTGGCAGTCATTCTCTTTTATTGGGTAAATCATCCGGAGAAAAGATGGCTGGCGGGAATCCTTTGGACAGTGTTTGTTTTGGTGATTCTTATGTCCACGATGGGGCTGTTGGTTGGTCTAGGGGTTCTGGAAGTAGCCGGGGCGGGTATTGAATAAAATGGTACTTTTAGGATGATATTAAATTGCATAATCGGGTAAGCGGGGGTTTCTCTCCCCCGCTCTCCACACCACCCCGTCATGCCCCGAAAAAAGCTCGGGACAGGCGGGTCCGCACGGGGCAGTTCATCGCAGGTCTCACGATGGATAGTGACGAATATCAGAAAGTCGTCTGCATAACGCACAAAATCCCGATGGCTATCGGGATTCCAGTTCTTTGTCAAAATCGTCCAATACGATATTGGCCCCGCTGCGTTTCGGAATCTCATGCCGCCGAACCGGTGATGGCCTGTAGCTGCCATCCAGTAACGATGCTTTGACTTCTGACCAATGGTCTTGAAGCCAGGCCGGGAAATCCTCGGTGGTCACACCATCGATTCCGGCTGCACCGCCATTGGCGCGCACGCGTTTCCATACTTGCAGCAGATTGGCTCGGGAGAGGATTTGTTCGAGTACGCCATGTGCCAACTTACCCACGGACTCGGCCTTCGGAGCCTGCACCCGCGAAAGTGGGTGACGTTCTTGTTCATCGGCTCATCCCGAAAGCTTTCGGGACTACAGGCTTCCTCTCCACAGGGCCTCACGGCACTGCAGTTGCCCTTAACTAGTAATTTACTGTACAAACATGCAGGGATTCACTTGCAGGGGACTTACACCCCATTAGTTCATGCTCATGCCGGTCGTACACAAAGCAAATGCAGCCGACGCGCTTTACGGGGCGTGAATTCCAATATGAAGAGCTGCTAGCATCTGGAATTTCACCAGAGTTTAGTGTCAAGCGCGCGCCTGATTTGCGACGTTATCTTGACCGCCAATTATGGCTCATGGCGATCAAAGGCCAATCGGTGTCCTTAGCAAAGGCCGCCTTTGGTTGACCGAAAGGACCATGCCTTATGCCTTATCCCCCTGTATCCCGGCCTGTGCGTGCCGATGATATTGCCCATCTTCCGCCTTCGGAAAATGGACGCCGGCTATCGTCTTGGCTTCTCGTAGGTCTACATTTCATACCGGGGCTGGCGGTTCTTGGCGCGTACTTGGGGTTAGCGGGCATCGCCAGGCGCTTCGATGCCCCGCCCGCGCTGGCGCTGAATGCTGGGTTCTGCTCGTCGGGATCCCCGTACAGCTTCTCCTATTGCGGTGGCTGGCGCGGGGCCTGGGTCATGCGACCATGTGGGACGCCATCCGTTGGAAGGGCGGAACGCGCTGGTGGGTGCTTCTGCTTGCGATTCTGATGCTCGCCTTCGGAGCCGTTTCGTGGTCGCTAATGGAAGCGCTCGCTGCGGCTCTGAGGAATAACATGTTTGCGTGGTTGCTGGTGTGGTTCCTCGAGCCATCGGCCCCTCCAGCGGGCGCAGGCGGCACCATCGTGGCGGTCTTTCTGTGGACCAACCTCGCGATCAACGGGCTAATCAACCAGCAGGAGCTTGGGTGCGGGCAGCGTTTTCTGAGTTCGGTCTGCGCCGGCTGACAGCGTTCACCCATCCCGAGAACCGAGCTTCGTTGCGCGTGCTCGAAAAGTTGGGGTTTTGTGCTGAAGGATATGGCACATCACCGTATTGGATTTTCAATCAGGAGTTTTTATAAGTCAGAAGAAGAAATTGAGGAGGAATTTGGGTTCTGGCACCCAAGCCAGCATGGTGGTTGATGTATTCTGTGGTATAGGTTGAAGGTATGGAGAGGGTTAGTCCCGGAAATGCTGCTGAAATCGGGCTCATGAGACCATTTAGGGCGCACTTATCCCTTGCAAAAAGCAGCACGTTTTTGCACATTGACCTTTACGAGCAATGTCACACAATCATCCATGGTGGGTGCTCTCCATCGTTGCGGTTTGATTTCTTTTACAAAGACCATCTCACTGCCACACTTGGGGCAGCGCATCATCTGAACTCGGCAGCAAGACAGTCACCGGAGGCTTCGGTTATCATCTTTTGATTCGAAACCATCAAAGAGTTCTTTGATACTTTTAAGCACCTGGCGCTTACGCGGACTGAAAAAGCCGTAGTAGCGTACCTTGACAAAGCGGTATGGCAGCACATGCTGCAGGAACTGACCGATGAACCCGTTAGATAATTCTATCTAACCGGGTGAACTTCTCCGCTTCCAGCGTTACTTTGTGCCACTGACTTTTGTGTGCTGGTAGTGAAAGTCACCTTGCCGCCTTTGAATTTGACCCCACTCGGTCGGGGTTGGAGAGAGCGACCCGGAAGATGTAGGGCGCCAGGTACTCGTCAAAGGCCTGGCTCCTCGACGGGTTTGAGAGCGCTTTTGCCTTTGCCTACCGGCTCGATATCCACCAGCCAGTCGGTATGCCAGACTTTCCTGGGTACCTGGCTCAACAACTCTGGTGTCCTACAACAGGTAAACCGTTTTCTGTGAAAGTGACTTCAGTTGGCTTATTGGAAAACAATAGAATCAAGAATTGGGCTGATTATTATGACAGGTTCGACTTTCTCCAACAACTCAAAGTGTTACCGGGTCACCCAAACAGGAGTGCATATCATCTCAGTGGATAAGAATCCAATGCAACTTCGCTAGCTTAGCTAGCTAATAAACGGAGAAAAATCATGAATGGCCGAACTGCGAGATTTTTGTTTCTGGGAATTTGTGTGATCCTTGCAATTCTTCTAATCACAAAAACCATTAGCCCTATTTTGAGTGGAAGTATTTTTGCCATTGCTCTAGTCGTACTTGGAGGATTATCTCAAGGATTCAAGAAGCCGAGAAGCGTGAAATAAATTTTTTAGCTAACATTTGCGTTGAGCCGATGCTACTGAAGGTGGGTGATTCTAGTCAATCGAAATGCTTCAAGTAGTGATTCTTAATCATGTTAGGTGCTTCGCCTCTGCACGGCTCACGCAAGCGGTTATAAATTTCACCCAGTACTGAGCTTCTACTGGTCTGAACTTCGAAACTGTTCTTTTGAAAATCGAACGTGTCTGTTCGAACCGAAAACAGCGACTCGGGAACGTTCAAAAGGGTCGGGTACATCCGGGGTTTTGAAAATCAGCGGGAGAATCCGAATCAGTGGCCGGTTCGAAAGCGAATTGGCAAAGTCCCGCTCCCCTGTCGAGTTGACGGTTGGGGTTTGCGAAAGTGTTGGTTGGAGTTTGTCACCGAAAGTGTCGAGCAATTCATCCGGCGCTGGTCTCTGAAAATTCGGGCCGTTCGGGGTGAGAAATTCGAAAGCTCATCTTCAGAGTTCACTCGCTTGCCGACTTGACGGTTCGGATTTCGAAAGTGGCGTTTGGAGTTCGTCGTTGAAAGTGCGACGCAATTCACTCGTTGCCGGTCTCTGAAAAATTCGGAACAGTCGGAGTGAATTGACGGCGGCAAATCGGGTACGGGCGCCGGGGAAAAATCGGGGAGAGATGTCCGGTGCAGAATCGTTCTGAAAAGTCAAACCATTGGGCAAATTCTCGAAGCGGGAAATGTCAACACAAGTTCGGGGCTTCAAAATCAGGGACAACAATCGAGACCGGCCCGGTGGGAGACGCCCAGCCCCGAACGGCAGCGGGGAGGTTTCTCTTTTACATTTCCAGGGCCGTGCAGTTTATAACCCGTGCGTTAGCTGTAGGCAGGTTCGGTGCTCCAATTGACAGAGAACCAAGCTTGTTTTTAATAGCTGATTTGAAAAATGTAATTGCCTTGAACACAAGTCTGTGAAAAGAAGATACAGAGCGAAATGTCCAAACGGAATGACTCAATCTGTGTATTAAGAGTGGTCTAATATTTTGGAGTATTGACGCTAATTACAATGAGATGTTTAGTCTCGTACACCTTCGTTTGTTTTTTCGTAATAAAATAGAAAGTCACTAAGTTTGGTCAGACATTCAATATAGCGTCATCTCAAATTGAAAATAATATTTATCAAAAATAATGACCTTGAAGGGAGATTTATCATGATTGGCAGAGCTATTCTTTATACTGGACTAACTATGATTGTTGCAGCTGCATTAAGAGCGATATTAGATCTTCTAAGATTGGAAACCATCGATGCTTGGTCGGTAGTTCTTGCCGTAGGTTGTATAATGGCCAGCATTGGGTTGGGCCTAACTGGGGTCAAACCGTGGGAAAAAATTACTAAAGCATCAAAACAGATTAAGAAGAATGTCTCCGAACTAAAAATCTAAATTTGGCGTGTTTGTCGAACAATTTAGTGCTGTGATTTTAAGAAAAGACATTATTACCGGCTATGATTACGAGAATTAACGTCTGATTCATAATATATTTTGACTCTAGCTTAGGTAGTTTTTTATAACACGGACTAGCGGGGGCATTTGCGCAGAAATATACGGTTATGAAGGCGTTTCTTGGCCCGATAACCACAGATTTCTGAAGAAAATCTTGGTTTTTGACTGTCAACAGAAAGCTTTTGTGTCAATAATCGGACGCGAACTTCAAAACCGAGCAAAAAAGTTGGTCAAATCAGTCAAATTAAAGAAAGAGTAGGCATTTTTGAGTTTAATGGACTCAAAAACGTACGGTGAAACCGTATGTTTTTGTTGAAATGCCCCCGCTGCACCAATGCGGGGGGTGGGGCTAAAGCTTACATTACACCATTAGCGCTAAATTGACAACTTTAACCAAATTGAATACACTGAAACATATGACCCAAGCACACACCAACGACCTCAACCAGCCAGCCACTAAGGGTTTTGTCAGAGAGGAAATCCAG
>JAABXR010000129.1 GCA_011776225.1 Phycisphaerae bacterium | reverse complement strand
TATATGCTCAAAAGAACACATACTTGTGGCCGGCTTCGCCTGGAAGATGCCGGTAAAAAGGTAACGCTGGCTGGATGGGCACATTCCTATCGAGACCACGGAAATCTGGTTTTTATCGACCTGAGGGATAGGGAAGGCCTGACACAATTGGTCTTTAATCCTGTGACCCAACCGCAGGCACACAAGCTGGCAAAGACGGTCCGCTGCGAATGGGTAATAGCGGCCAAAGGGCAGGTCCAGCAGAGAAGCGAGGGCATGGAAAATCCAAAGCTGCCGACAGGCCAGATTGAACTGGCCGTTGAGCGGTTGGAGATTTTAAATGTCGCAAAAACTCCGCCGTTTGAAATCGACAGTGCTGAAAAAACAAGTGAGGAACTCCGACTCACCAGCCGGTATATTGATCTGCGTCGCCCACAGGTGCAGGAGAGACTCCGGGTGCGCCATCGTGTCGCCAAAATTGTGAGGGATTATTTCGACAGATTGGGTTTCCTGGAGATTGAGACACCCTATTTGGCAAAGAGCACGCCCGAAGGAGCAAGGGATTTTCTCGTCCCCAGCAGGTTGCATAAAGACTGCTTCTACGCACTGCCCCAATCCCCGCAGCTGTTTAAGCAGATTATGATGGTTGGCGGCCTCGATAAATACTTCCAGATAGTCAGATGCTTCCGCGATGAGGACCCGAGGGCCGATAGACAGGCCGAGTTTACCCAGATCGATGTCGAGATGAGTTTCGTCGATACTAACGACGTCATCGGCGTACACGAAAATATGACAGCGAGGATTTGGAAGCAAATACTGGACGTGGATGTCAGGGCGCCGATGCGGCGGATGTCATACAAAGAAGCGGTGGATGATTACGGTACCGACCGGCCGGATTTAAGGTTCGATATGAAGTTGAAAGACATATCGGATATCGCGGAAAAAAGCACCTTCAAAGTCTTTACCTCGGCAATAGAAAAAGGCGGGATTGTTAAAGGTCTTTGTGCCCCGGGCAAAAAATATTCCAGAAGCGATATTGAAAAGACGCTAACAGGTTTTGTTGCAGACTATGGCGCAAAGGGCCTGGCCTGGGCAAAGCTAAAAAAAGAAAACGATAAACTTTCATTTGTTGGCGGCCTGTCGAAGTTCTTCGAACAACAGCTGCAGCAAAAGATCATCAAACGTTACGAAGCAAAAGAGGGCGACATGCTGTTGTTTGTCGCAGATAGCGAAAATGTTGCTAATAAGTCTCTGGCGCCGCTGCGGTGTAAACTGGCTAAAGACCTCAGGCTCTACGATGAAAACGGCTTTGAGTTTGTCTGGGTGGTAGACTTCCCATTGTTTGAGTACAACGAGGACGAAAAGCGTTACGATTCATTACACCATCCGTTTACAGCCCCTGTTCAGGAAGACCTGGACAAGCTTGAAACAGACCCGGCCGGTGTCCGCTCACAGGCATATGATATCGTTGTTAACGGCTCCGAGATTGGCGGAGGCAGTATTCGTATACACAACATGAAAGTACAGCAGAAAGTCTTTGACCTGCTCAATATATCCAAAAAACAGGCCCGGCAGCAGTTCGGTTTCTTTCTAAAGGCACTCGAATTCGGAGCTCCGCCCCACGGTGGAATAGCATTCGGTCTTGACAGGCTCATTATGTTGCTTACAGGAACCGAAAATATTAGAGACGTCATTGCATTCCCAAAGACACAGCGGGGACAGTGTCTCTTGACTGATGCGCCGAGCCGGGTGGATGCAAAACAGCTCGAAGAGTTGAACCTGAGAACGCAAAAGCATTTGCGTGCAATCGAGCAAAAAACAAATGACCAACAGTAATAACCTCGCCCATAGCGGGGGGAACGCGCACCGCCGCGATTGAGGAGAATGTCTATTGTTCCTGTTGCTTCCATATAAAGTCGACGTTAAAAGCAGTAGAAGGCCGTATGCTAACTATCTTGTAATTGTTGCTATGATAGCTGTGTTTGTCCTGCAGCAGATTTATCCCAAAGAGCGAATGGATCCTTTTGTTTTGTCTGGTTGGTCTGCGAGGGCCCTTCTTGGGTATATGTGGTTGCACGATGGCTACCCTCACATTATATTCAATTTGCTTTTCCTTTGGGTTTTTGGTAATGCTGTGTGTGCGAAGATTGGCAATGTACTCTATCTGCCTGTATACATAGCTGTCGGGCTGCTGGCTGCGGTTATTCATCTAACTTTTGACGTCCGTCCGGCTCTCGGTGCCAGTGGTGCGATAAACGGGATTATTGGAGTGTATCTTGTGTTGTATCCGTATAATTCCATAAAGTGTTTTTTTTGGTTTTTAGCCTATTTGCGATGGTTCAGCATAGCGGGTTTTTGGATAATTCTATTGCGTGTGGCTTTGGATATCTTGGGTGCTATCAGTGGATACACCGGGGGAGTTGCTTATTTTGCCCACCTCGGTGGTTTTTTTGGGGGCGTCATATTGGTAATAATCCTCTTAACCTCAAAATTGGTGAACAGAGACAGCATGGATGATGCTATTATCAGGTCGATAAAGGCATAAAACAACACCAAAGACAACAGGTAAAGACGAAAAATTAGCTTGAATTTTTTGCTGATTTGGCGGATAAAAGTGTTGCCTCGATGCTGAAAATAACAACCGGGACTTTGACTTATTCGCAGACGAGACTCTTTTTGGCTCACGGATAATAAACTTTATGAGGATTAAATTAGAGAACATTGTAGCCAGGTTTTTAAAGCTTCTTAGGTTGTGGCCTCTGTCTTTAGCCGAAAAATGCAGGATAGCATTTGGATTGGCGGTCATTTTTGTCTTAACTCTTGCGCTTTCATGGCCTTATATCTGGATGGGTCAGTTGACAAAAAAGGCCTATCTTGATACCGGCCGGGCAAAAGCTGAGATCCTACTGCGACAGCACTTCAGGTTAAAAGAGCCCGGCGAAATGACACTTCCGCCGCTGTTTGATACTGATATAGTACTTGATGCGAATGACCCGGAAATGCAATTTATTCGTTTCACAAAAGATGGCGAAACCGACTTGTCACAGTTGACCGAACAGCAGAAAGAGATGATTGATGCCTTAAGATCCGAGGAGACCAGAGAAGACGATATTTATTTTACCAGCAAAGCTGGCCTCCGTTACAGTAACTACGTGCGTATTTTCAGGGCAAATGATAAATGTATAAATTGCCATAAGCCACAGGGTTCTGGCAGTGCTTTTTCGCTAAATGAACAAATTGGTGCCGTGGTTATTCAGCGATCGGCTGATATCGGATATACGGTACTTATAAATTGGGTCTCGGTAATCGTCGCGTGGCTCTTCGCCGGTGCGGGGGCTATCGTTGCATTTTATATGATAACGCAGCGCGTAATCCTGCGCCCGATTCGGCAACTGCGGGCACTGGCAAGTAACGTAGCGGAGGGAAATCTCGATATAAGAAGCGCGATAAAGACCGGAGACGAATATGAAAAGCTCGCAAATGCCTTTAATGATATGCTTGATGGCTTGCAGGCCGCCCAGGAGAAACTACGACAGGCCAACAAACAGCTCGATGCAAAGATAGCCGAGCTTTCCGAGAGGAATATCGAGCTGTTCAAGGCAAACAAAATAAAGGGCGAGTTTCTGGCGAATGTCTCGCACGAGTTCAGAACGCCGTTGAACGCGATTTTAGGTTTTGCCCAGGTACTGCGGGACAAGCCCGGCCTTCTGAAAAAAGAAAAGGCACAGAGGTACGCCGAGAATATCATTACCGGCGGAAACAGGCTCTTGAATATGATTAATGATCTGCTCGACCTGGCAAAGACCGAAGCCGGAAAAATGGAGCTGCACATAGAAGAAACCTCTGTCCCCCAGTTGTGCAAGGGCCTGATAGCGTCCTTTTCGTTGCTGACCAAGAAAAAGAAAATCAAGGTAAAGCTCCTGACCGATATCAATATCCCGCCACTTATGACGGATGCCGGCAAGGTTCAGCAGATTCTTAACAATTTTCTAAGTAACGCCGTAAAGTTCACGCCCCAGCGGGGGAGAATTGAAATTCGCGCCAGCCTCCTGCCGGATGGTAACACCGTGCGAATCGCCGTAGCTGATACCGGATGTGGTATCGCTGAGGCCGATCAGGAAAAGATATTTGAAAAATTCCGCCAGTCTGATGGCTCGATAACACGTGAAACGACCGGAAGCGGCCTTGGCCTTACCATCAGTAAGGAATTAGCTGCTATGCTGGCCGGAAGTATAGGACTGGAAAGCGAGCTTGACAAAGGTTCAACCTTCTGGCTCGATATCCCGATTACACTTGTGAAGGAGGAAGCTCGCACTGCCTGAAAGGCTGGGCGCCGGGTGGGGCCGGTCGAAAAACTGTTTATCCCGCAATTTTGGTAAACAAGCCATCTGTTTTTTTAACTGAAAAAGGAGGAAATTATGCGTGTGATTTGTTTGTTGTTCTTCATTATTCACATGACTGTTGCGGTTTGTGCCTCGGACCCTGCCGTCCGGACTCATCCGTTTTCGGTTCACGATATGCTGGCGATGGATCGTATCTCGGATCCACAAGTCTCTCCGGACGGCAAATCGATTGTTTTTGTGCTCAGGAAAACAGACCTCGAAGCAAACGGCGGCAGCAACGACCTGTGGCTCATCGGCGTCGACGGCAACGGGCTTCGTCGTTTGACTTCTCATACTGAAGGCGACTTTAATCCGCGCTGGGCGCCGGATGGCAGGACCATTTATTTTATATCAACACGCTCGGAATCCTCACAGGTTTGGCGCATTCGCATTGATGGTGGAGAGGCCGAGCAGATTACGGATGAGCCCCTTGACGTTGCAAATCTTCTCATCTCCCCTGACGGCCGCCACATTGCTTTTACTATGGAAGTCTTCCCCGACTGCAACACGGTAGAATGTGCAAAGGAAAGGCTCGACGAAACCGAGGCAAAAAAAGCAACCGGCCGTATTTATGACCGAATTTTTATTCGACACTGGGATACATGGAAGGATGGTCGACGCTCGCATCTGTTTGTCATGCCCTCGGACGCAGGCAAGCCCATAGACCTGATGCCGGGAATGGATGCCGATACTCCTTCCAAACCATTTGGAGGCCCCGAGGAAATTACCTTCACACCGGATGGCAAAGCCATTATCTTTTCCGCCCGCGATGTAGGCCGTCAGGAGCCCTGGTCGACGGACTTCGACCTCTATCAGGTGCCAATTGACGGCTCATCCCCCCCGAAATGCTTGACAGAGGAAAACAAAGCATGGGATACTAATCCCGTCTTTTCGCCGGATGGCAGAGTCCTGGCCTACCTGGCCATGGCAAGGCCCGGTTACGAGTCCGACAGATTTCGAATTATCCTCCAGAAATGGCCGAGGGGCAGAAGACGCATCTTAACGGAAAACTGGGATCGCAGCCCATCTTCTCTCTGCTTCTCAGACGATAGCAAGACAATCTATGCCACAGCGGCTAATACAGGCCAAAAATCCCTGTTCGCAATCGATGTAAAAACAGCTTTAGTTCGTACTGTAGTCAAAGAAGGCAGCATCAGTTCCCCCGATATTGCAGGCAAAAGGATTATTTATGGCGCCTGTTCCATGACCAGCCCCGTGGAATTGTATTCGGTTAGACCTGATGGTGGTAATGTGCGTCAAGTCACCAAAATCAACGCAGAGAAAATCGCCGCCGCCCGAATGGGTGAATATGAGCAGTTTTCCTTCGAGGGATTCAATGGCGAGAAGGTCTATTGCTACATAGTCAAACCCGTGGATTTTAATCCCCGTAAAAAGTACCCCGTAGCTTTTCTGATTCACGGTGGCCCTCAGGGCTCTTTCGGCAACACTTTCCACTACCGCTGGAATCCGCAAGCCTATGCGGGGGCCGGATATGCGGCCGTTATGGTCGATTTTCACGGCTCTACAGGTTATGGACAGCCCTTTACTGATTCCATCAGGGGCGACTGGGGAGGCAAGCCCCTTGAGGACCTGCAAAAAGGTCTGGCTGCAGCCCTGAAGCGATATCCCTGGATGGACGGTGATAGAGTGGGTGCCCTGGGCGCTTCATTCGGTGGTTATATGGTTAACTGGATAGCAGGAAAATGGCCCGACCGTTTCCGCTGTCTCGTAAACCACGATGGCAACCTTGATGAACGAATGGCCTACTTTGACACCGAAGAACTCTGGTTTCCTGAATGGGATCATCTCGGAACACCCTGGGAAAATCCCGATGGCTATGAAAAGCACAATCCTGTCAACTACGTCAAAAACTGGAAAACCCCGATGCTGGTTATCCATGGAGCGTTGGATTTTAGGGTTGTTGATACCCAGGGCTTGTCCACGTTTAACGCCCTGCAGCGGCTCGGCATTGAAAGCAGGCTGCTCTACTTCCCCGATGAAAACCACTGGGTGCTCAAGCCCAACAATTCCATTCTCTGGCACGAGACGGTGATTGGCTGGCTCGACAGATGGCTGAAAAAATGATGATTGATTATTGTTTATAAATATTTTACAATACATGACTTAACCCGGTTACAAAAGTAGTTCATTAATTATAAAGGTTTAATGATGGCCCGCAAATTTGTTAGAGCGGTTTTTCCAGGCTCATTTGACCCGATTACAAACGGGCATTTGGACGTTATCAACCGCGGCATAAAACTTTTCGATGAGCTTATAATTGCGGTCGGACGAAGTCCCGTCAAGAACCAGCTCTTTACACCTCAGGAGAGGGTGGAGATGATAGCCGAAATTGTAGCTGATATGCCCGGCGTCTCCGTTGAGAGTTTCGACGGACTGACCGTTGAATATGCCGCCAAAAAAGAGGCGCATGTCATCCTACGCGGCCTCAGAAGCCTTACTGACGTCCAGTATGAGTTTCAGCTTGCCATGACAAACCGCGCCGTGGCGGGTATAGAAACTATCTTTGTTATGACCAGCGAGCAGTATGGCTTCACCAGTTCGACTCTGATTCGAGAGGTTGCCACACTTGGAGGTGACCTTTCAAACCTGATTCCGGAAAGTATCCGCAAGCGGATACAACAACGCCTCAACAAAGGCGGTCGTGATACATGACAAGGCCGCGAATTATTGGCGGCGAACGGCCGCCAGTCACCAGATATGTGGACGGTTAGTGTTGAAACACACTTTTGGGCTTCGCACCGCTTGACCTTGCCGGATGGCTCGAAAGAACCTGCGCACTCCCATAACTTCTCCGTTACCGCTGATGTCGGCACGGAAAAGATAACGGATATGGGACTCGTCATGGATTTTCGCCGCCTGAAGGCTATGCTCGATAAAATAGTGGCCGACTTTGATAACGTAGCATTGGATGGAATCGATTATTTTAAACAGAACAACCCGACTGCCGAAAACGTAGCAAAATATATATACGAACAACTCCAGCCCAAACTACATAAAGATGTCAAACTCGAAGCTATAAGGATTATTGAGGAACCGGGCTGTTCGGCAAAATTCACCGGCCCGCATTAGATCAAAAAACGCAGAAAAATGCGTTTCAGAGCTGGATAAATAGAACGCTTTTGATAAATCGTCCTACAGAGGTTTCCTGAATTTGACGATATTTTCTAAGGCCTGCCGGGAACTTGCGGAGTCGGTAGCATTGTGGTATGATATATGTAAGAAGTTTGCTCGATGCCGCGTGCCGGATATTTGATAAGTGTTGGGTATCGAGAATCGGGAATCATTTATATGCAGTGTCAAATTTGTTCCAAAAACGATGCGACTATTCATCTTACTGAGATTGCTGATGGCGTGCGCGCAGAGATGCATATTTGTGAGCAGTTGCGCGCAGGAGCAGGGTATAGCCGTCAAGAGTCAGATCCCCTTGAATGAGCTTCTCAGCAGCCTGCTGGCCGTCCAGCCGTCAGACGAGGAATTGTTCGGCCCTGCCGAGAAGAGTGCCTCGGCTTCGTGCCCGCACTGCGGTTTTACGCTCGAACAATTCCGCAAGGAGGCGGTGCTGGGTTGTCCTTATGATTATGAGATTTTTGAAAAGCCCCTTCGCCGCCTGATAGAAAAAGCTCACAACGGAAAAACTACTCACTGTGGAAAAATCCCTTCAAAAACTTCCACGGGAACAAAAAAGCAAATAAAACTTATTACGCTCAAGCAGCAGCTTGAAGCGGCCGTGCAAAGTGAAGATTACGAAATGGCCGCACAGTTGCGGGACAAAATAAAGAAGTACGAGACTAAAAAAGATGAAGCTGACCGATCTAAGTAGCGACATAAACGAATGGTTCAGCGGTTCCGGGCCTTTGGCCGATATTGTTATATCCTCCAGGATTCGGCTGGCAAGAAATCTGGAAGGGTACAAATTCCTGAACAGATGCTCAACGGAAGAAAAATCTGAAATACTAAAAATGCTCAGAGATGTCCTGATGTCCCTGGACCTTGGGGATAAAATCTTTTATATCAGTGTCGACAAGGCCCCTCCTCTAAACAGGCATTTCCTGATGGAAAGACACCTTATCAGCCGCCATCACGCCTTCGGTAAAGGGCCGCGGGGAGTGGTTATCGCGCAGAAGGAATTTTTCACCGCGATGATTAACGAGGAGGACCATCTGCGAATCCAGGTCCTAAAAGGCGGCCTCCAGTTATCAAAATGTGCCGAGCAGATAAATAACATCGACGATATGATTGAGAAAAAGGTAAGCTTCGCCTTCAGCCCTCGATATGGATACCTCACCGCATGTCCGACAAACCTGGGCACGGCGATTCGCGTCTCCGTTATGCTGCATCTGCCGGCGTTGAAGATAACAGACCAGATTGAGAAGTTCTTCAATGCCGCAAAGGATATGAGCCTTGCCGTCAGGGGGCTTTTTGGCGAGGGCACAGAGGCCGCGGGTGATTTTTATCAGATATCGAATCAGGTAACACTCGGCGTCTCGGAGGCCGATATCATAAAGCAGTTTGAAAATTCCATCATCCCCGAAATTGTCGAATATGAAAACGCCGCCAGAAGTCAGTTGCTCTCCGAGCAGATAGACCTCCTTGATGATAAGATTTCTCGCGCCGTTGCGCTGTTGCGCAATGCTCATCTGATAAGTTCGCAGGAGGCCTTGTTCCTTCTGAGTCATTTGCGGCTGGGCCTGAATATGCGCGAGTCCATGGGCGCTTCCAGTCCCGCCATTGACACCCTCGGCACGCTCAGCAAACAATCCGGCCGTAAAGATAAAAGCGACGGCCTTTCCATCGCCACCATAAACCGACTCTTTATGCTCACTCTCCCCGCGCATCTGCAGTTAAACTATGGAAAAACCCTCGATGCCACGCACAGGGACGCACTGCGGGCCCAAATCATCCGCTCAGCCCTCGACCAGGGATTATAGCCACATATCTTGAAGTTAGAATCCTTGCCAATCTTAGCTTTTTATTTCCGGCATTTCAGAACAATTCAACTCGGACGCTATTGGTATATTGTTCGCAAACTCTCCTCTCAATATAATGGAAACAATCCACCGGACTATAAAAAGTGACCGTTTCTGTCCCTCCGTCGGTAAACGCAAACTCAACGGTTATTTGTTTGTATTTCAACCGGCTGGCCGCTGCGGTTGGTTCCGGCTGTTTCACTGACTTTTTCTTTTTCCCCATTTATTTGCTCCTATCCCTTTCTGCGGCATACTTTTAAAAAAAAAGAGCACCGCCGCTATCACGCTCACCTCAGGCCCGCGAAAGCCTTTCGGGACATGAAAGACAGGCGGTGCTCTCTGCAGACATACAAAGAGCACCGAGCCTCCCAAACGTTCCCGATTGAAAACTCGCGGTTTGAGGTGAAACGCTTGAAGTCTCAGTGTATTCAATTGTCCGGCTGTTTTCTCTCAGCCGACTATATAGTAACCTTTTCTTATATTATTCACAAGAAGGTTTTATCTGAAAATATGGTAAGGATTACGTATTTCACAATGTAAACAGCATTTCTACCTGCGGTTCGCATTCTATTTTTTTCAATAAAAATCCGCCCGAAGGACCTCCACAATTTTGCATTTTACATTTTGATTTTTACTTTTCCTTTCCTCACTCCGGCCTGCATCCCTGCATGCTTTAGGCAGGGACCCAGATGTCTTATTTAATTATTTATATGGCAGGGATCCGGCCTACGTGATACTGTACGATGCGAATCGCGGCCTCCGGTAGAAATACTGAATTTTTTCCCTGATCCCTGGCCCCTTCTGCAAAAATCGTAACCATAAATGTCATCTATAAGAGGATTGCCTTCAGGATCATAGTTCCCATCATCGTTAATTCCGTCAAAATCTTCCGGTCCTACTACGCCTAAAGGTGGATGGTCTTCACCTTGATTTATCCACATGTTAGCTGCCAAGTCCTCATGCTCGTAATCAACTCCTGAGTCAATGACAGCGACAATAATATCGCTGGCGTCTGTCTCGATATCCCATGCCTCCGGCGCATTAATATCTGCGTTCTCCGTCCCACCAAATTGGCCCGTATTATGCATACCCCAGAGGTTACCAAATTGCGGATCATCGGGAAACGTTGAAACTGTGGTAACTAAGTAGTTGGGATTAGCATATAAAATCCCACCAGTTTTCTTGAATAGTACAAGGGCGTTTTCAACATTAACATTCTCAGGAAGTTTTACCAGCGTCAAACCAGGCACAAGCTTATAAGACTGCTCGATAACTCCTCCTTCAATCGCAGTTAAAATCGCGTTACATTCACTCGGCGTACGCTGTGTTCCATCTGGCTTTGGAGCAAAGCGCACAAGTAATTCTCCCGGCTCGTAACCCAAATCCAATGGGCCAGACGCCCCCAAGCTTCCGGTCTGTGCCCCGGCATAAGCCATGTATATCACGGCCAGGCTAAAGATAGTTACGTTTACCACTATAAAGAAAAGGATTGTTTTCTTCGACATGACAGAATCCTTTCAATTAGTTAAAATCCACTCCTTTTAGCGCTTGCGTCTGCCCGCACAAAGTCCAATTACACCTAACGCCAGTAGAATAACCGTTGCCGGTTCAGGTACTGGAGTACCCTCCACTATCAAAATTGCGCTGCTTAGATCAATAAAACCAGATTCAACATATATCACATAGGGACCGCCCAGTACAGCATAATCAATCGCAATCTTACCCTGGCCGTCGAGTAGGTCAGACCAGGTGGTTGACCCCGGTAAACCAAACTCACTCTGTAAGTCAAAACTTTCCGGCTCTGGATAAGTTGCTTCCCCCCATAAACATCTGTTAGACGTGGCCATGGATTACTACCTAAGGACGCATGCAATCCTACATCAAGCGGAAACGGCTGCGGACCGGGTGTTGTATGGTCAATAGCCAATCCAGCCATCATCTCCCCCGACCAGTCTATATATACATGGGATATCTCTGTAAATGTGATCCCAAGGTCGAAGTCCATTTCCCAGTGTACCGAATTTACATCGTAACGCCCTTCGGCAGCCAACGGCAATTCAACAATAGCCGCATCCGCTGACGTAATTACGAATGTTATGAATAAAAAGCTTATCTCAAAAATTTTCCCCATTTTCCTAACCTTATTTCTGACAAATGCGGACTTTACGCCTTCGTAATATAAGCGTCCATTCTTCGCCTGTTCAAAAGGTGCAAATTCCCGTGCTTATCTTCCTATGATAAATAATTTTAGACTATTTATATAGTTCTGTCAACAGCTAAATGTTAAAATTCTGTAATTTTTTCCATAAAAAAGTTTATTTTTCATTGAACATCCCGAGATAGTTTGGTATAATACATACTGCCATAGAAATGGCAGATAGCGGAGCACCGCACGAGTAGGGCAAGTCGCCCAAGTAAAATTTAATCGTTAGTCTTTTGTCTTTTTTTCCGCCGTCTTTAAGACGGCGCTACTTACGTGCCTTTAAGGCACCGGAAAAGGCAAATTATTGAACATTTTGGTCTATAAATGACAAATAAAGCGCCTTTTTGTACATCTTTACGACTAAAAATAACCGTTTTTCACCAGCTAAAAACCCATTTTCTGGCAGAATTGCCAGTGTTTTGAACATTGTAATTTCGGTAATTAGGATTTGTTTAGGGCTTAGGATTTAGAGATTAGGATTTCATTTGCAGGGCTACGAACTATGAACCACCAACTACTAACTACTGTCAACTGGCCCCTGATCACTAACTTCATTGTCCGCAAATACTTACGTCTCTACATCTGTAGAGATACCATTACAGATGTCGTGAGCGCACTACAAATAAACCTTTTTTTGCAAAACGAACCCAATTTCAGAAAAGTCAAGTTGAACGTAAACAAAGTATTAACAAGGGAATACGTTCAATTGGACACTTGGTCAATTAGGACAAAACAAAGCCAAACAAACCCAAACAAACCCAAAACGAACCCAATTTTAGCCAATAAAACGACAATACGAATCCAATTCAAACCCAATTTATCCTGTCGTAGCCCCTTGACGAAGCAGGAACAAACCCAATTTTACTATCCTTTTTGCCTCCGAAGCCGGATTTTACCGCTACGCTTACTCAATACCACCATAAATCGGACTTGTTGTATTTGCCGCTCATCTGTATCGTTTGATTCTGCCAAAATGGCACTATATAAGGCCAATTGGAATTACAATAAATACGGCAGGAAAAAACTTAAACTCTTAAACTACAAGAAGTTAAATAAACTGAGCCGCAGGCGCGTCCTAACTGGCACGCTTTTTGCACATTTATACATGAGAATTTTTGTACTTAATAAATGGTAATGAAGAGTACAGCGAAAGGAAATTGATTATGGCTAAAATCATTGGAATAGATTTGGGAACGACAAATTCTGTCGTTGCCGTAATGGAAGGCTCTTCACCGAAGGTTTTGATTAATTCAGCTGGCTCTCGCCTGACCGCTTCGGTGGTCGGCTTTACTGACAAGGGTGAGAGACTCGTCGGCCAGATTGCGCGACATCAGCAGGTAACCAATCCTGAAAACACTATATTCTCAATCAAACGCTTTATGGGCAGACGGCACAACGAAGTCTCCGCAGAAGAAAAGATTGTCCCTTATAAAATTACCGGCGGGCCGGAAGAACTCGTCAAAGTACACGCTCGCGGAAAAGAATATACACCGCCGGAAATCTCGGCCATGATTTTGCAGGACTTGAAAAAGACCGCCGAGGATTATCTGGATGAAAAGGTAACTGACGCTGTCATTACTGTTCCTGCCTACTTTAACGATTCTCAGCGCCAGGCCACAAAAGACGCCGGTCAAATAGCGGGATTAAACGTGCGGAGAATTATCAATGAACCCACGGCGGCCGCTCTGGCTTACGGCGTCGAAAAGAAAAAGGACCAAAAGGTGGCCGTCTTTGACTTCGGCGGGGGTACTTTCGACATCTCTATCCTCGACATCGGTGGCTTTGGAGAGGAAGGAGGAGTCGTTGAAGTCCTTAGCACAAATGGCGATACGCATCTCGGAGGTGATGATCTCGATGCCGTTTTGATAAATTATCTCGCTGATGAGTTCAAAAAGACCGAAGGAATCGACCTCAGGGACGACCCGATGGCGCATCAAAGGCTAAAAGAGGCCTCCGAAAAGGCAAAATGCGAGTTGAGCACTCAACTGGAGACAACCATAAATCTGCCCTTTATTACCGCAGATGCTTCCGGCCCCAAACACCTACAGATTACAATTACACGCAGTAAGTTCGAGTCGCTGGTGGAAAACATCCTGGAAAGACTGAAGCAGCCGTGTTATAGTGCCGTGGAAGATGCGAAACTTAGTAACAACGACATTACAGAGGTGCTCCTTGTAGGAGGCTCCACCAGAATTCCGAAGGTGCAGGAGATTGTTAAGGAAATCTTCGGAAAAGAGCCTAATAAAAGCATCAATCCCGATGAGGTCGTTGCACTGGGTGCCGCAATCCAGGGGGCGGTGCTGGCCGGTGATGCCGGTGTGAAAGATATTTTGCTTTTGGACGTAACCCCGCTTTCGCTCGGAGTCGAGACCCTTGGTGGTGTTATGACCAGATTGATCGACCGAAATACCACCATCCCAACCAGTAAAAAAGAGATCTTCTCGACTGCTGCCGATGGTCAGACCACCGTCGACATCCATGTCCTCCAGGGCGAGAGGGAATTTGCCAACGACAACCGAACGCTCGGCAGGTTCCAGCTTGCCGAAATCCCGCCGGCCCCGAGAGGTATGCCTCAGATTGAGGTTGCCTTTGATATCGACGCCAATGGTATTTTGAACGTTTCGGCCAAAGACCTCGGCACCGGCAAGCAGCAGTCTATCGAGATTAAATCCAGTTCGGGCCTAAGCGAAGACGAAATCAATAAGATGACTAAGGACGCCGAGGCCCATGCCGAGGAAGACAAGAAAAAAAGAGAAGTTGTTGATTTGAAGAACCAGGCCGACCAGTTGATTTATTCGACTGAAAAAACTCTAAAAGAGCACGGAGACAAGGTCCCCGCAGAAACTCGCGGCAATATCGAAAGCGCTGTAAACAACTTGAAAGAGGCAGTCAAGGGCGATAATGCCGATGCAATAAGGAAAGCCGTGGAAAACCTCTCAACCGTCGGCCAGGAGCTGGGCAAGGTACTTTACGAAGAAGCGGCTAAAAAACAGGCAGCCTCCGGACAGGCCGAGCAGCCACCTCCGCCACCCCCACCAGAGGGAGAAGTCAAAAGAAAAGGCGGTGATGACGTAATCGACGCCGAATTCGAAGCAAAAGATAAATAAAAAACCGAAAAATAAACGGTTTTTGACTCCTTAAAAAAGCACAGGCATACCAATGCCTGTGCTTTTTTATGTCTGTACTTATTTACCTATACAGAACCGCCCGAATATTCTTTCTAATATCTGCTCATCGGTCCGTTCCACTCCGCCGGTGGCCGACTCTATATCGAAAAGCCCCTGGCGGGCGGCCCGAAGCATCATTGCGGCAACCTCATCGTTGCCACCCTTCAATTCACTAATGGCTTCGCTTACATTTTCAATCGCCTCGGTGATTGCCTGTTTGTGTCTGGTTGTAAGAGCAACAGTCGATATTTGTTCCAGAACCTGCCCACTACTACCAGCTCCGACCGTCAGATCAATTATCGTTTTATCAATCGTCTCTCGCAGAAGCTCTATACCCCTGCCGGTTTCTACTGAGATCGGCAAAAACTCGACGCCGAACACTTCATGGAGAACGCAGAGCCTCTTGGCAACCAGTTTTTCCGAGAGCAAATCCGATTTTGTTGCCGCCGGTATCAGCGATTCCGGTTCTATAAGTGTGCGGATTGAAATGTCTTTATTCCAGTCTGTTTTTGTGATATCCACACAAAAAACGACCACAGAGCTATTCCGCAGCGCCTCGATTGCGGCCTGCTGTGCCAGTTCATCGAGGATTTCGTGCGACTCGGTTATCAATCCTGCGCAATCGAACAGCACACATTTGCAGTGGGTCAACGTCAACGTGCCCGTCAACACATCCCTCGTTGTCTTATGCAGTTCAGAGACAATGCTTCTTTCCTGACCGAGTAACCTGTTGAGCAGACTGCTCTTTCCGGCGTTGGGTGCACCGGCGATTCCCACCGCCGGCAAATCAACCACCTCTTCATATCTGACACTGCCCGATAGCAGCCCCTCAAGCTCATTGTTTATTTGCGTTAATCTTTCTACCGCCTCCGGACGGGTTATAAACTCGATATCTTCGCCGCTGAAATCAAGACCCGCCTCTATCAAGCTAAGGCAGTCCATCAATTCCGAGCGTATTTTTGACGTGGTTTGTCCCAATCGGCCGGCAAGAAGTTTCTCGGATGCGGCCAATTGGAGCTTATTGCTGCTGACAACAACTTCGTTCACGGCCTCGGCCTGGGTCAAATCCATTTTGCCGTTGAGATATGCCCGCGCAGTAAATTCACCCGGCCCGGCCATGCGTATCTGCCCGCCGGACGAGAGAAGATTACCCATTAAGGCCTCAGTTACGGACGCGTTTGTATGGATGTGAATCTCGGCAATGTCATCACCGGTGTAGGAATGCGGAGCCAAAAATAGATACAGCGTTGCATCAATTTGCAGCTCCGAGTCGACGGCTATACGTCCCGGAAAAACTCCGCCTTGTTCTTTTGGGATTGGCGTGCTGAAAATCCGTTCGCATATATTGATTGTCTCGGATCCGCTGATGCGGATAATAACTCTTTGTCCCGCCTCCGGAGAACTGATGGCCACGATAGTATCATCAAGTTCATACATGTACAATTAAATCTTGTAGAATGGCTTGGGTTTTTTCTTTTTGGCTTTTCCCCCGGTTTTGCTCGTTGTCGCTACCAGCCCCTTCGATTCGGCTTCTTCCTTCTCCCGGATGTGCTTGCGGATGAAGTACTGCTCAATAACGCCCGCAAAGGTACTCGACATAATATACAGATTCACCCCCGAAGGTGCTTTGTATAACATCAATGGAAACATCAGCGGGAACATAATCATCATCATTTTTTGCTGCTGAGCGAGTTGGGGATTGGCCGGAGTCCCTGACTGGTGCGGCATCAGTTTTTGCTGAAGATAAAATGCAAGCCCCATCAAAAGAGGAAGCAGGTTTAGAGATTCTATCTTCCAGCCAATCAAAGGCACGGTTATCGTTGAAAATCTGACCAGAGCGTCCGGCATCGAAAGGTCCGTGATCCAAAACGGCAAAAAGGCGGCACCTCTAAGTTCGACGCTGGCATATACCGCGCTCCAAAGAGAAATCCAGATCGGCATCTGCACCATCATCGGAAGAAATCCCATTATCGGCAGGCCCTGTTCTTTGTAAAGAGCCATCATCTGCTTGTTCATCTCGGCCTTGTTGTTGGCGTATTTCTTCTTTATCTCCTCGGCCTTCGGTCCAAGCTTGGTCATTTTCCTCATTGAGATCTGGCTCTTCTTCGTCACGGGATGCATCACAAACCTAAAAAGGAACACAAGTATCATAATCACAATCCCGTAGTTACCGATGATGTAAGTATGCATCCATTTCATCAGCCACAATATCGCAAAGGCTATAGGATGGATAATACAAGTGGGACAGCAAAAACAGGGCATGAAAGTTATCGTATGGGCAAAGCCCATGTTTTCATACAGAGGGGTTTTATCGAAGAGGCTTTTGTCCTTCGGACCGAGATATAACTGAAATTTATATGTCTTCTTACTGTTGACTTCGCCGGCTTTAGCAAGGATCCTTGATGCGATTTTCAAATCCAAACCGATTGTCTCATCGCCGCTGTTGGAACTCTCATCTCCGTCGGGATTGTAAAATCGCCCCGTTTTATCTGCCAACCAGTCACAAAACTTCCTGCCCTCATCCGGAACAGGAACCACTATGGCCGCAAAATATTTGTTTACGGCGGCGATCCAGAGAAAATCGGCGCCGGGTTTTGCCGGACGTCTGTCGGCGACTTCTTTTGCTTTACGGAGCTTATCCGTCTTGAGTCCAACACTGACTACATTACCTCCGGCATCTTCTTTCTGTCTAAAGCCTGCTATCACCTGCCTCATATCGCCACGGAAACCCTCTCTGCCAAGTCCGGTTGGACCGCCTAAATTAAAGCGCACTTTTTGCTCGCTGTCTGTCAGGTTCTCAACCGTGATATCGCAATTCAGCAGGTAACTGCCGGGTGTAATTATATAGGTTTTGGTCAATTCTATTAATGGTACGCCGGTATCCTTATCTTCAATGACCGCTTTGAAGCTCGTTGTCTGCGAGCCATCCGCTCCTTTTTCAATTCCCATATTTTCCCAGTACAATTCATCAAGGCGAAGCAGGTATAAGCCCTCCCTGACAAATATAAAGCTTGTGTTGGCCATCGACAGGACTTCACGGCCGTCAGGTAGCTGCACTGGCGATAGAATTTCCAGCGGCTGGGGGTCCTTGGGATCACGGTCCTTGAATTGACTAAAGACCGCGCTGCTGATCGCCGCACCTTTGGGGCTCAGTTCCAACTGGAGCATAAAGTTGCTCCTGGGATCAATCGAACCTAACGAAACAGAATTAGTATCATTAGCGTCGCCGGCCCAAAAGCGAATAGAATTAGCTGCTTCCAGTGTCTGTTTCTTTGCCGGGGATGAATTTCCACTCTCTTTCCCTTCGGTAATTGTCGTCTGCTGCAGGAGCACACAGGGTCCTGTTCCGGGCCGACAGGTTTGACATAATCCGGAATCGAGGACAAGCCAGCCGCAGAGCACCACGAAGCCGGCCACAATTAATACTAAAACAATCCTGAAGTTCATCCTGTATTCTTAATTACTTATCTTCCATCCCGCAGTCTTTCAGCGTGGAAGTTATCCAGTTGTTCGACTGCCTGTATTTTTTTGATAGTGGTTTCAAGATCGTATTCCAACCGGACGAAGTGAACCTCGTTTTCCTTGACATAGGCGTAGCTTGCACGATTGTCCTTGTCCCTTGGCTGTCCGACAGAGCCGATATTGATTATCGCTTTCTCTTCGGCGATAATCGGATAAACATTACTAAGCTCGTCGGGCAGGTAGAAGTCCGGCTCATCAAGAAATACACCCGGCATATGAGTGTGGCCGACAAAGCAGATATGCTTTACGCGCTCAAAAAGAAGCCGAACCTTCGCAGGATTTGTGTAAACATCATCAGGAAAGATGTATTCGTTAATCGGCCTTCTCGGTGAGGCGTGAACAAAGTCTATTATCGCTGAATTGGTTCCTAATTTTGCTTTCAGAGTGTGACGCATCGGAAGCTCGCCGAGAAAGCTCCAGCGCCTGTTGTGAGAATCTTGTGAGTCATTTTGATGGTTTGATTCCAGAATAAAGCGGGTCCAGAAGCTTGCCTGTTCGGCGCCGTAATTAAAATTTGTCGGCTCATAGAGTGTAGCGTAATCGTGATTACCAAGAACGCACCACTTGGTCCTCTCTATTATCAAATCCAGGCATTCCCTTGGATTTGCTCCGTAGCCGATAACATCACCGAGACAATAAATCGTCTTTATACCGCGCTTTTCGATATCAGCCAGGACCGTCGTTAAAGCTTCGAGATTGGAATGTATATCGCTCAGAACCGCAAACATACGTATCCTTTAAGTAAATATTTGACCTTGTCTTTCGCAAAACCCTACCTTATATCAAAAAATCTGTCCGAATGCCAGCATATTTATTGGCTTTCAGGGAAAAAACAGGTTATAGGTCGTTCAAACACTTCTTTTGGATAGTTAGTGGCGTAATAAACGAAGATTGACTCTTTGACTTTGCTCAAAATGGTCCGGATTTTTGTTGCCCCGGCCGCCGTGAAAAGGCGATGTGAATATTAACGACTAAATACGCCTTGATTTGCCTGTGGTTATCACTATAATATCGCCTGCGAAATACAAGGTATGAAGTACAAAACACGAAATAGAAGATACGGAATAAGAGATTCGACATATGACACTTCTTGAGACTCGCGGGCTGGTAAAAAAATATTCGGGCAGGGCCGTTGTAAACGGAGTATCGGTGGAGATTGGCCGGCGAACGATTGTCGGGCTGCTCGGAAGAAACGGCGCCGGAAAAACCACCTCTTTTAGGATGATTGTCGGGATGATTACTCCCAACAGCGGACAGGTCTTCTTCCAGGACCAGGATGTTACAAAGCTGCCGATGTACAAACGTGCCCGCCTCGGTCTTGGCTATCTTTCACAGGAGCCGAGTATCTTTCAGCGCCTGAGCGTCCGAAACAACCTCTATGCGATTCTCGAAACCATGTCTATCACAAAGGCCGAGCGAGACCGCAAAGCCGATATGCTCATTGACCGTTTCTCACTTCGGGAGGTTGCAGACAGTCAGGGAAGGTTCCTCTCCGGCGGCGAGCGAAGAAAGCTCGAAATCGCCCGCGCCATGGTAACCGATCCTTCGTTGATTCTCTTGGATGAGCCTTTTACCGGCGTTGACCCTATTGCGGTCGGGGACCTGCAGGAGGAGATTCGCCGGCTTGTCGCTTCGGGACTCAGTGTGCTGATTACCGACCATAATGTCGAAAGGACCCTTGAGATTGTCGAAAAGGCATACATAATCGACCATGGTAAGGTCATAGGTTCGGGCTCGCCGGCCGAGATTGTCCGTGACGAGACTGTTAGACAATATTATCTCGGCGATATATTCGATGGTGACGAATTCGACGATAAATAACCGTGATGCTTCGGGAATTAAGCTGCGAAAAGTGAAATACGAATAATGATGGATTTTGAAAAATGTCGACTCACGCACTACCCCGCTGACGTTTTGGCCGGATCGGCTTCGCCCGTAGAGAAGATCGACGACAATATCCGTCAACTGATAGTGAAAATGACCGATGTTATGCTAAAGAACAAAGGTGTCGGTCTCGCAGCCCCACAGATTGGCCTGCCCTTGCGTCTGTTTATAATATCTCTGAGTGGAAACAGGGATGACGTCAAAGTTTATATAAATCCAACTGTCACCCCGAATGGCGAGCTTGATGCGGTCGAAGAGGGCTGCCTCTCTGTGCCCGGCGTTTATACTAAGATTCGAAGATACAAAAGATGCAAAGTTACCGCCACCGACCTCGACGGCAATGAATTTACAGAGGAAGCTGACGGCCTTTACGCACGGGCCCTGCAGCATGAAAATGACCACATCAACGGCATCACTATCGTCAACCGCATGGGACAGGCCGCGAAGATCGCACACAGGAGACAGCTTAAAAAACTGAGTCAGGACCACGAAAAGAACAGTGAAATGTGAATCTTAAAAATCGATACGCGATAATTGAGCATCGAGTATCGTGAATTGAGTACCCCGTATTATGAAGATAACCTATCTCGGCAGCGGAAAATTCGGCCTTGAATGCCTAAATGCTTTGGCACAGTCAAGCCATAGCCTGGATTTGATTGTCACTCAGCCTCCACATGGGGCGGGCAGAGGCAGAAAGCAGACACCAACACCCGTAGCCCGCTGGGCGGTTTCACATTCGATACCTTTCATCGAAACTGACAACGTAAACGCGCCCCAGGCTATCGAAAAGATAGCGGCTTATCAGCCGGATGTGATTGTAGTAGTTGCGTTCGGCCAGAAAATCGGAAATCAGCTAATAAATCTGCCGCCCAAAGGCGCCATAAATGTCCACGCTTCGCTCCTGCCCAAATATCGGGGAGCTGCTCCCATAAACTGGGCCATAATCAAAGGCGAAAAGCAAACCGGCATCAGTATAATCTCGCTGGCCGAAAGAATGGACGCCGGCGACATCCTGGCGCAGGCAACAACCGATATTGGAGCGGATGAAGCGGCCAGCGAACTTCACGACAGACTGGCAAAAATCGCCGCTCCTCTGCTGATAAGAACTATTGACCATATCGCCGACGGCACAGCCGTCTATGGCAGGCAGGACCACTCAAAAGCCACCCTGGCGCCAAAGCTGAAAAAATCCGATGGTTTCCTAAACTTTAAAGAACCGGCTGAGATGCTCCAGAGAAAGATACAAGGCTTCTGGCCCTGGCCCGGCGCTTCGGCAATTTATATCTCGAAAAAAACCAAAAAGCCTCTGCGGATTACAATAGCTATGGCCGAGGTAGTGTCCACTTCAAATCCGGCTGACTTGCCACCCGGAACCCTCGATGAAAACCTCAATGTTATCTGCGGCTGCGACGCCTTGAAGATTATAAAAATCAAGCCGACCGGCTCACGCCTTATGCGCTTCAGGGATTTCGTTAACGGTCACCAAACAAAGGCTGGTGACAGCTTTATCAAGATAGAGCAATGAAATGACCGGTCACAGCCCCAAAACCGCTCGTCAAATCGCAACGGATGTATTAAACCGCTTCGATCCAAAACGAGGATACGCTACTGCCATCTTAAGCGATTTACTCGGCCAGACCAGAGAAAGACAGCGGGCCACCGACCTCGTCTTCGGCACGATAAGAAATCGCGCTGCCGTCGATAAGGTCATAGCCGAATTCTCAGGTCGACCTGTCGAAAGGATACAACCTGAACTGCTCAATATCATCCGCGTTGCCTCTTTCGAGCTTATCTATTGTCCCCAGACCCCTGAATATTCAATCGTCAACGAAGCGGTCAATATAGCCAAAGCACTCACGCGTAAAAAACAAACCGCCTTTGTAAATGCGGTCCTCCGCCAAATCACAAGACATATACAAAACCGACAGATTCCACTATCACAGGCCGATCCGAGGAAAACACTTCCACAAACGCTCTCCACGGGCTGTAAGTTCGATAAGGAGATTCTCCCCGATCCACAAACTTCGCCGGCTGATTATTTCAGCGTCGCTTTCTCGTTGCCCGAATGGCTCGTAACCGGTTGGTTCAGCGAATTCACCGAAGAACAGGTCCGCCAAATCTGCTTTGCGAGTAATCGAAGGCCGAGCGTCTATATCAGGCCGAACACCTTGAGAACAACAACCGATGAAATTGCCGAAAAGTTTCAATATGAAGACACCGATTTTGAAATAGCCCCTCTCGATAATCTGCAGGCATCGAGAATGATAAAAATCAGAAATCCAAGGGCCATAACTGAATTGTCCGGCTTTAAAAAAGGCTTGTTTACCGTTCAGGACATCACTGCCTCGCTTCCCGCCCGTCTTTTGAATCCCCGGCCGGACTGGAAAATCCTCGACCTCTGTGCCGCCCCGGGCACAAAGACAACTCAACTGGCCGAGCTTACCGAAGATTCGGCAGAGATTATCGCTACAGACATTGACCAGGAGCGCCTGAAATTTGTAAATGAAAATACCGCCCGCCTCGGAATAACCTCTGTCAATATTCTGCCATACGAGCAGGTTCTGAATTCTAAATTCGATTCTGTCTTGCTGGATGTACCCTGCTCGAATACCGGCGTATTGGCAAAGCGCATCGAGGTCCGTTACAGAATAAATCCGAAGGCCGTTAATGAACTTACAAAAACACAGGCGGGCCTGCTCGCTGCCACCGCGAAAATGCTGAAGCCAAAAGGCAGAATATGCTACAGCACATGCAGCATCCAAAAGGATGAAAACAGCCGGCGTGTAAGAGATTTTTTGCGGGATAATCCCGACTTCGAACTACAATCCGAATTGCTGACCTTACCATCTGCTGAGGAATTCGACCGCGACGGCGGCTATGTCGCAATCATAACCAGAAAGTAGTTGCTTAAACTGCATCTGTTATTACAATAAATGAGCTAAATCCATATTGAAGATATCTAATATGAACGCCGTATTACTTGATAATGTCTGTAAATCTTTCGGCCGCCTCCACGCCGTCGATAACCTGAGTGTCAAGGTCCCCGCGGGCAGTGTCTACGGCTTCCTCGGCCCTAACGGTGCCGGCAAGACTACCACAATTCGGATGATGATGAATATCATCCGGCCGGACAGTGGCCGCATCGAGATATTAGGAGATGGTAAAATTGAGCAGGTCAAAGCCAGGATAGGGTATATGCCCGAGGAGCGTGGGCTATACCGAAAAATGACCGCTCGTAAGGTGCTGGCATATTTTGGCGCTATAAAGGGCGTCAGTGACAGAGAACTAATTGAGCGTATACCCCGCTGGCTCCAGCGAGTTGAACTGGCTGACTGGGCCGACAAAAAAGTGGAGGAACTCTCTCGAGGAATGCACCAGAAGCTCCAGTTTGCGGTAACCGTCATCAACGAGCCCGAGCTTGTTATTCTTGACGAGCCGTTTTCAGGCCTCGACCCGTTGAACCAGGACCTGCTGAAAAACATCATTCTTGAAATGCGAAATGAGGGAAAAACCATAATCTTTTCGACGCATGTAATGCACGAGGCCGAAAAGCTTTGCGACTACATACTTCTTATTAACAAGGGTAAGCTGATATTGGATGACACGCTCGAAAATATCCGTTCCAGACAAAGTGCCCATACCGTCAGCGTCGAGCTTGAGGGGGATGCCACCTTTGTCGACAGACTACCAATGGTAACGGCCGTAAAGTCTGAAGGCAACCGCCTGGATGTTACTTTGGCCGATGTTGACACACAAGAATTTCTACAGGCCCTTATGCAGCAAGCGCGCGTGAAGGCCTTTGAGGTAAAGGTGCCCTCGTTACATGAAATCTTTGTAAACCTGGTTGGAGTGAGCGATGCAGAGAATTCTTAAGGTTGCAAAGCGCGAATACATCGAAACAGCCAAGACCAAGACGTTCATTATTGGTATTTTAATGACGCCCATCATTATTGGTGGGATAATATTCTTCACTAAAGCGGTTTCGGGCGGCAAAGCAGGCCCGCGCCCCCCTATCAAGGTCGCCGTCACCGATCTCTCAAAAACACTTGTCGAAGACATCAAAACCTCTTTCGACGGCTACAACAAACGAAATCCCAACAGACAATTTCTTCTTCAGACCCTCGATGTGCAGCAGGATGCCAATTCAACTGAGGAACAAGGCAAGGCCAAACTCCGCAAAGGTGAGTTCGATGTTTATGTTGTACTGGAAGAAGACATCATCGAAGGCCCCGGTAAAATACGCTTTTATACTTATAAACCAAAGCCCGCAAACGTTGATGCCCTATGGACCATCGAGAATTTTTTCAGGAAGGCCGTAGAGAACAGGCGTTATGAAATAGAGAAAATAGACCAAAAGCTCCTCGCAAGGCTGCGAAACGTCCCTCTTGAACGCCTCGAAATTGGAGCAGCCGGCGAAAAGGAGAAGGTCCAGAGTCAGGGCCAGAGAATAGCCGGAATGATGGTCCCCTTTTTCTTTATGTACCTGATATTTATGGGAATGGTGGCAACGGGCCAGCACATGCTAAGCAGCATCATTGAAGAGAAAAATTCAAGGATTATCGAGGTCCTGCTGTCGGCCGTAAGCCCTTTTCAGTTGATGGCCGGGAAAATCCTCGGATTGGCCGGAATAGGCCTGACAGTAATGGCGCTTTGGTGCGGTGCTGCCTTTGCCGCCGCCCGCTGGCAGGGCCTCAACGTTGGAGTTGGTCCGGAATTGTTAGTGTATTTTGTTATATATTACATACTTGGCTATATTTTAGTCAGCGCTATACTAACCGGCATCGGCTCTGTCTGTAACACGATAAAGGAGACCCAGAGCCTGATGATGCCCGTCATGTTAATCTTCATAATTCCATTAATGGGTTGGTTCAAGCTTGTTCAAAGTCCCAACGGAATCCTCGCAAGAGTATTGTCGTTTGTCCCGCCCGTTACGCCGATGGTAATGATACTGCGTCTGTCTGCAGGTTCCGGTGTCTGGTTCGTGGAGATTGCGGTTTCTATACTCGTTTTGGCTGCCTCCGTTCTTATCGTGATTTGGGCCGCGGCCAAGATTTTCAGAACCGGAATTTTAATGTACGGAAAAAAGCCCGGAATCTTCGAAATATTGCGTTGGCTACGACAAAGTTAATAGCGGTTCCCCTGAAGTTGCGGGATTTATATTCAGTATGCCGTTTTACGGCAGGTTATAGATACTGCAGCGCCATTTCATAAACTCTTTATACAACAAGTAGGGCGGGGCTTGCCCCGCCGAAAAGAAATGTCAATTTTTGGATGATTCGACTTAAGAGCGGCTTTGATTTTCCCCTTTTTTGGTATTTGGGCAAAAAATTTCTCAAAAATCCTTGACAAAAGGCCGAAAAAAATGTATATTATGTACATAATGACAATAGTGTATATTACGTACAGGTGGATTAACGATGACGAAGGTTACAATTACAGATGCTCGTTCACAATTCCGTAAATTAGCGGATAGGGTCTGTCATCACGGCGAGCGGATATGTGTGGAAAGAAACGGAGAGCCGGTATTTGTGATGGTTAGTTTCGAGGATTTTGAGGCAATAGAGGCTCTTGAGGAGAAAATCGATATTCAAGAAGCGAAGAAAGCTTTGAAAAAAGGCAGGTTTATTCCTTTGGAAAAGCTGGAGGCTGAGCTGGATTTGTAATACAATACGGCGATGTATAAAATCATTGTTGCTGAAAGCGCGGCCGATTTTATTAGAGGACAAGCAAAGAAGATCCAGCGCCAGCTCTATAATAAAATCAAGAATCTTGGGAACAATCCTTACCCCCCGAATTGTGTAAAGTTAAAAGGTCAGGAGGATTTATATCGGATACGTTCCGGCGATTATAGAATTATTTACATGGTCAAAAGCAAAGAAGTGATTATATTAGTGCTCAGAATTGCCCACCGAAGACAGGTGTATAGAAAACCATTATAACTATAATTATACAATCGCAAAGCGGCGCTTTATTCGTTACGTGCAAACTACCGTAGAATTAAGGCTATTCATTCTTTTGTGCCGCGGCCAAGATTTTCAGAACCGGTATTCTAATGTATGGAAAAAAGCCCGGCATCTTCGAAATATTGCGCTGGCTAAAACAGAGTTAAAAACCGTTTTTAAGCAAAACCACGCTTATATTACCGCTTTCTTTTCAGATTGCTATCCTCCGGTTTTAAAATTCGGCTAAATAATATCTTATTCTCTTAGACTCTCTGCCGAAAGCGTTGCACGTTGCATTTTCACTTCTGCTATCAGCTTTGCTAACTGTGAAGGATCTTTGAGCTGTCTAACCCACTGTTCATTACCATTGGAATCGTACATAATAACAAGAGCATCTAACAGGACAGAACCTATAACATAAACATTACCCCTGGCACCTACTACTATGTAGTGGGTGATGATCACGCTTCCTTCCGGGTTTTTGTACTTCGCCCTCCACAATTCTTTACCATCGGCATCATATTTGACCGTTATGAACTCAGCCTTTTTCATCGAATCGAGAGTATCATTCGGCGGGTAGCCGGCCCCATATGTTCTCGGCTTCTCGTTGCCGAGAATGCAGACAGTGCCTGCTTCCCCCAATGCTATAGATTTGGGAAAAATTAGTTTTTTCCCTGACGTCCGGTATTGCGCCATCCACTTTCGGTTTCCGTCAGTATCATACTTGATGGTGACCATGTCAGTGTATTCATTTTGTGTATGTGAACTGTCACCCAGAACATAGACGTTACCAGCTTTATCAAGTGTCAGGACATTGGACCTATTTAAAGAAGAGGTTCGTTCTCCGCTGGGCGGCCATAAGACCACCCACAATTTTTTGCCCTCTGCATTATATTTAAGCGTTACAAACTTCAATTTTTCAAGGCCGTCGTTACTATCGACCCAGCTTCTTCCGGTTATATAAACGTTGCCAGCCCTGTCGACAGCAATATCACCTGGCTCACACCTTTGATTTTCGGCGCGGCCATGCCGCTTTGTCCACAATTCCCGACCGTTTGTGTCATATTTGATTGTAAGGATGTCCGAAGTCGGTTTGCTATCACCTTCGGAATTAAAGTTGAGGTTGACATCTAAATACTTGGTCCAGTCCTCCAGTTCATAGAGTCCCACAATATGCACATCGGCTTTGGTGTCGACAGCAATAGCTATGGCTTCGAAGCAGTACTTTGGAGGCGTTTTATAACTAACCTGCCACAACCTTTTCCCGTTCTTGGCATACTTCATAGTGGTATATATACTCTTCTCCACCTTGTGCTTCTGAATGGTACCGGTAACGTAAACATTCCCTTCGTAGTCTGCCGCAAATCCCTCGCAAACACCGCCAGAAGCCCCACGAATTCCGAAGCGACGTTCCCACAATTGTTTGCCTTCCTTATCGTATTTCGTCACGGCAGTAAATCGAGTGTTGAATCCATCGGGTCCACCAGCAAAGTACACATTGCCTTCCTGGTCAATTGCCATCCCCACCCCAAATTTAGGTGCAGGGCCGAGAATAAATCCCGCATATGCCGCAAATATCCCCACCGGCATAAGTAGCAATCCAATCTGAAAAGAACGTCTCATCTTATACCCTTCATAATTGAGTAAATAATGGGAACAGTCCTTATTTTCAAAGTACTATTATCCAGTATATCAACTACTCAACCAGTAAACAAATAGGGATTGCCATAGGAACTAACAAAAACGCCCCAGAATATGTTTTTACGCTTCATTTTCTCTTTTATGAGTATTGAGCTATTTCCATTTTGGCCCTTCGGCATCAATTTCGGCGTGCAGTTTTACCAGCTTTTTCTTCATCGCAGCAAGCCGCCCCGGCTCGCTGTCGGCCAGATTTTGCTCCTCCGCTATATCTTTGAGAACATTATACAGTTCGAATTTCGTCATTTTATTATCGGCTAAAATCTTCCAGTCGCCCTCCCTCATCGCAACCGTCAAAGGCCTGCTCAGTGCCCGATCATATCGCCAGTATAGCGGCACTTTTCGCGCAATTTTCTTACCCTGAAAAATAGGCAGAATACTGTTACCGTCGATTGGCCTGTCAGTCGGCACGCTTGCCCCCGCTATTGCGCATAACGTCGGCAAAATATCCGTCCCGTTGACCGGCTCACCGCAAATAGTACCCGCTTTTGTCCTGCACGGCCATCGGATAATACCCGGCACGCGAATCCCGCCTTCATACATATGCAGTTTCATTCCCCTAAGCGTGCCCGGTGAGCCGAATGAGCGGTGCGCCCCGCGGTAGCGATTCAGTGTTTCAGGCCCGTTATCGCTTGTAAACATCACAAACGTCTCATCGCGCAGCATCATTTCATCCAAAGTCTCCATAAGCCGGCCGAATTCGTGGTCCATCTGCGTGACGTTGCCGTAATATATCGCCTCTTTCCTGCCCTCGTACATCTTCATAAATTCCGGTCCCGTTGCGATTGGTTCATGCGGTGCGTGAAACCACACGAACAGGCAGAACGGCTTCGACCGGTCCCATTTGGTTTTTAGCCAGTCGATGGCCTCCTGAGCTATCAGCGCCGAGGAATATCCTTTCATCTCGCCCATCGGTTCACCGTTGCGCACAAAATTTCTCGGATTATGGTGTGTAGGCAGGGAATTGTTCTGCGTTGAGAACCAGTGCTCGAATCCGTGGTCGCCCGGCTGCGGCTGCTCGGATGAGTTAAACTTACCATTGCAGTGCCACTTACCCACGTGGCACGTCCTATAACCGGCCTCTTTCAGCAGCGTAGCAACGGTAATCTCTTCTTGCTTCAAATGCATTACGTTATTATTCGGTATCCAGTCGTAAACGCCGCAGCGAAAGGGCGTCCTGCCGGTAAGCATTCCCGCCCGCGCAGGTGAACAAACCGGGGCCGCAGCATAACAATCCGTCAGTTTAATCCCCTCGGAAGCTAATTTATCAAGGTTTGGTGTTTTGATATGCCGATGGCCGTAGCAGCCAAGGTCTCCATAACCTAAGTCGTCGCACAGTCCTATCACAATATTGGGTTTGTTACTGTCTCCCTTAAAAGGTTTACCAATGCTCCGGCAGCCTTCAATTGCAAACGACGCGGCACCCAAACTCATTACTTTCAAAAAATTACGTCGATTCATATTGATATTCTCCTTTGAAATTGATAGATAAACGATAATAAATAACAGGTCCTGAAAAGTAAACGAAAATTAAATCCACAGCTTTTCCACAAAACGAACTTACGTTGTGCAAAACTTGTTAAAAATAAATTTTTTTCGCGCGCAAACTCAATGCAGACAGTAACCTCTATCAAGTGGAAAAGAAATTTTCCAAAATGCCATTGATTTGTCTTCCCACTGACCAATAATAGCCATTGTTTTACCGTTGTATTTTACTTTTTGCTTCGTGCGAAATCGATATATGGCTTTTAACAGATGGCGTTAACTTTGAAAAATTTACAACTTACAATTAGCAGAGGAGAGTATCGATGCAGGGCACAATCAGGGATGAGCAAGCCCGGTCCACGGGAACAGAGATAAGTGCTATTAACGAAGTTCTCGCCAGGAAGGTCGGACCGCAGAAGTATCGAATCTGGTTTAAAAATTCAACCAAAATGTCACTTGCTGATGGATATTTGAAAGTTGGTGTACCTAATCTATTTATTGCGAGCTGGATTGAGAACCATTTTTCCAACCAAATCTCTCAGGCCGTTCGGGAAGTTGCCGGAAGCAGGCCGAAGATTACATTTACAATCGATCCCGAACTGTCCGGCTCCATGCGAAGAAATCAACTGGACTCACAGGCACAACTCGTGGACAGGGCACAGAATCGGCTCGATACCACGAGAACAAAAGCGAAACCGGCTTCAACGAAAAGGCTCCACTTCAGTTTGGACACGTTCGTTGTCGGAACTTCGAATCAACTGGCTTTCAACGCGGCAAAGGCCGTCGTGGAAGAAAAAAATTGCCCTTTCAATCCGCTGTTTATTCACGGAGGATACGGGGTCGGCAAAACACATCTGCTGCAAGGGATTTGCAATGCAGTGTGTTCGAAGCGCCCCCAAACTAATTGGCTATATCTCTCAGCGGAGGATTTTGTCAATCAGTTTGTGCTGGCCTTGAAGACAAAAAAGCTGGAGGCTTTTAGACGACGAATGCGACAAACGGATTTGTTGGCAATCGACGACATTCACTTCTTGGCCAGCAAACCTTCCACGCAGGAGGAGTTCCTGCATACATTTAATACCATCAATCTGGCCGGCAAACAGGTCGTGCTGGCCTCGGATGCCCATCCTAAGATGATAGGACAGCTATCTGAAAAGCTCGTTAACCGTTTTGTCTCGGGAATGGTCGTCAAGATACAAAACCCGGATTTTAACACCAGATGTCAAATCTGCAGACAGTACGCCGAAAAGCTGGCCGCGGAAAATGGAAGGTTAAAAATCGGAAGAGGCATTCCAGAAAGTGTAATAAAATACATCGCGGAAAATCTGCGAACCAACGTGCGGGAGTTGGAAGGCGCACTGCTGAAATTAATCGCCTACTCGGCCCTGCAGAACAAGAAAATCAACCTCGCTATGGCCCAGGCCGTCCTCGCCGAGCATCTGGAAAGGTGTGATCCTATTGTCCATATTTCGGACATCGAATCCGCCGTCGCGACATATTTCGGAATAACACCGGCAAATATACACTCCTCGAAGAAGGACAGGACCGTCGCGCTCGCCCGGCATTTTAGTATGTATCTTACAAGAAAGCACACAAAGATGTCTTCATCGGAAGTCGGAAGGTTTATGGGCAATAAAAATCATGCCACCGTACTGTTGGGCTGCAGAAGGATAGAAAGCCTCATCGAGAGGAATGCGGAAATATACTGGAACGGACCGGCCGGAAATAAAGTCGCAAAGGCAAGGACCATACTTAGTAATCTCGAGGAGAGCATCTCCAGATAAAAGTTATTGCCGGTCCCTCGGACAGCAGCCTCTGACTGAAACAAATCTAAAAATTCACTCCCAAATGTACCTTGTGTTTAGTGTTGATAAATAGTACAATTACAGATTGATGGAGTAGGAATGATTAACGCCATTTGTCGAAGGAGGGCAAGCTTGTGTAATTTAGGTAAAACTTTGAGCCTGGCAGATTGTAAGGTGGATTTAAGCCCAACAAACCCGGCTAAATTCCTTTTGCTCTTGTGCACTTGTGCTCTTGTGCTTGTCAACATTGCTTTGCCCGCTCATGCCAAATATGGCGGCGGTACTGGCGAGCCAAACGATCCTTATCTGATTTTCGATGCAAACCACATAAATGAAATTGGTGTCGAGCCCAACGACTGGGACAGGCACTTCAAGCTGAGGGCCGATATTGATTTGGCAGGCTTTCCCGGGACAAGTTTCAATATTATTGGCAGTTACAGCGATCCTTTTGCCGGTGTTTTTGATGGAAACGGACACAGCATTTCGAACTTTACTTTTTCCTCCACAGGCACAAATTACATCGGTCTTTTCGCCAGAGTTACTGGTGTAATCAAAGATTTGGGATTGGTTGACCCAAACGTCAGTGCCGCCGCGGCAGGTTTTGTTGGCTCACTGACAGGAAACAATTCCGGCAAACTCGTAAGCTGCTATGCACAACGCGGCTCCGTTTCCGGCGGCGGTCAAATCGGAGGGCTTGTCGGTTCGAATGGCGGGATAATGCTCAACAGTTTTGCCGACTGCAATGTAGCGGGATCTGCCGATTATGTTGGTGGACTTGCGGGGGATAATTATATGGGCCGTATTATAAGTTGCTATTCATCGGGTAGCGTTGAATCAGAAGCAAACTGTGTCGGCGGACTAACCGGATTTAGTGACTGGATTATTTCTGAATCCTATGCAACAGGCAGCGTTTCCGGCCGAGACCATATCGGTGGACTCGTGGGATATAATCAGAGGACTTTCTATTCAACTCCGAGCGGTACGGTTGCCAGGTGCTATGCTGTGGGTGCTGTTTCGGGAACGAATAATGTCGGCGGCCTCATTGGATTCAATGACGGCGGCCCTGTGTTCAGCTCTTTCTGGGATACACAGACAAGCGGGCAACAAACCAGCGCCGGCGGCGTGCCTAAGACGACTGTCGAAATGCAGGATCCAAATACCTTTCTTGACTACGGTTGGGATTTCGTTGGAGAGTATGAGAACGGGCCAAATGACGATTGGGCCGAGCCTGCCTGCGGCGGGTACCCCGTTTTATCGTGGCAGCTTGGTGAACTCCTGCCATTGCCTGCTTTTTCAGGCGGTTCGGGTGAGCCAAATAATCCTTATCTTATTTCCACACCGGCCGATTTGAGTCGCATCGGCCATAATCCGAGGTTAATGAACGCCCATTTCAAACTGACCAATGATGTTAATATGGCCGACACTACCCATTTTATTATTGGCAACGCATTATATCCATTCGCCGGCACTTTCGATGGTGCCGCCCATGTGATTTCAAGCTTCTATCGTTACTCCTCTACAGGCGAAATGACTAAAGGTCTTTTCGGTATTGTCGATGGCGACGGCGCCGAGATAAAAAATGTAGGTTTGACCGATTCCTATATGTCCGGAGGGGGTTATCAAACGGTTGGTTTGCTCGTTGGCCGGTTGTTGAATGGGACCGTCACCGGTTGTTTCGCTGAAAGAGGTAGAGTCGAGGTATTTGAGTCCGATGGCGGCGGGCTGGTCGGTTCAAATGCCGGAACGATTTCAAACTGCTATGCAAATGTTTACATTTCTGGTTGGTTCGGTGTGGGAGGCCTCGTCGAAAGCAACGCGGGGATAATATCGAACTGCTATTCGAGGGGCAGGGTTGATGGAATACTTGATTATGGCGGCTTGGTCTCGAGAAATTCAGGCCCTGTTACGAATTCATTTTGGGATGTCAACAGCAGTGGTGAGCCGACCAGTGCCGGTGGTACAGGCCTGATGACAGACGACATGCAAACAATGAGCACATTCACAAACGCAGGATGGGATTTTGTAGGTGAGACCGACAACGGCAACGATTTTCTATGGCGGATGTGCCAGGATCTCGTTGATTATCCCCGCCTGGCCTGGGAATTTACATTGGGGGACTTTGTTTGTC
>JAABXR010000128.1 GCA_011776225.1 Phycisphaerae bacterium | reverse complement strand
TGTACCAATTTTCGAGGGGCAGGACATACCCGCGTTTGGGCAGGTATGGACAATGCTTGATATGTAGATAAAACTCAAAGCCAGAAAAATGCTTGAAAATGCCACAGAAACTCACACGTCGTGTGCACGCTAGGTTAAGCATGTTTTACGTGGGCATGACCCAGAAACGGTGCAATTAATCTGGTTAATTCTGTGCTGTACCGCAATGCGGACAAAAAGTAAAATCTATAGGAATTAGTTTGCTACAAGACACGCAACTTTTTTCAGTAGCTGTCGTTTGTCCACAAGCCGGACAAAATTCATACTCAGAAGGAACATCTTCTCCACATTTTGAACAGGTTATGGTTGATTTTTCTGACAGAGCAGGTTTTTTCTTATCTTCTTTCTTGCTGGTAAGAACTTTACCGAATACACCCTTAACTTTTTCGCCTGATCTTAAAGCTGTATCTTTCACACCACTGGCCGCTTGCCCTGCTACATCCATAGCTTTAGCCGCTGCACCGCCAGTAATTTCTGCCGTTTTTTCAAAAACATTCTTCTGGACAACAATCTGATAATCTTGAGTTCGTTGTTCAACTTCAGCAATATCCAAAGGTACATTCAACCGTTCTGCTACACCCCCTAAAAACTCGCGTTCTTTTTCAGCCAATTCACCATCATAAATAGCCATCAATACCAATGTTTCCATCAAGCTGCACCGCGCTTCTTCATCTTCAATTTTAGAAATAGCCTCAAGAATATTGTCCTCATTGGCAATCAGCTTTTGAAATTCCGCCTGAGTATGTTCATCAAAGGACATGCGAGACAGCATCGCTTTGTAAAAATCTTTTTCCTTTGCGGAAAATAGACCATCAACTTGAGCGACATACATGACTGCGGCGGGAAAAGCTAAATCGTAGGAGTGCTGACGTGAGACCAAAACTCGCAACTCTTCCGTCAATTTACCTCTATTCTTAAGATGCTCTTTGGCAATTCTACCGACTGATTTTGTTGTAGCATAATTGTAACTGCTGCCCACAGCCGCAGAGGCTAAAGGCACAGCATATTTTAGAATAGTCCGCTGTAAAATCTTGAAACCAAGCCGGCGCGCAAAATCTTGAATAGCTTTAAGGGTTCCTTTGCTAATATATTTTTTAACAGCCCCTTTTGTGACAGCACCCGCTGCCACCTGCATTCCCCTGCCAAGCATTCCGGTGGGCATCACTCCTAAAGCATAACCAAAAATCATCAATATGTCTTCGGGGTCTTCCGGCTCGAGTTGTAGGTCATAGACAACGGAGAGGTCGAGAACTAGGCGCATCTGAATTTTTGACAGATAAAGCATCTCTGCCCCGATGGAACTAGCGAAAAGAGCCGCCGTCATCCCCGCAGAACTTAACATCGCAATCTGATTCGCCGTTGCTGCTGTTCCGGCGACGGCCCCGGCAATTGTTGCATAGCGGACAGTTACCGTAGTTAAAATATCGGCAATATCATCGGGTGGTAGCCCCGGATACTTTTTCTGAAAATATGTTGCTCTGGCGTTGCGGTCATAGGTTTGAATCACCTTTCGTAATAGGCCAATAAACCATTCTCCGCTCTTGACTTCATCAAAATTCAACGATTTCGCCAGTTGTTTGGCTGTTTCAAGTTCTGCAGAAACTTGATCCTTGAGAACTTCATCCTCTGGGGTAGTGGTTTTTGGTTTTGCCATAATTATCTCCCGTTGATTTCTTTATGATTTGTACAATGACAGCCGTTGTGAATTAGACAGCACCAAAAGGGGTGATCAGCGAGACTGAAAATCGATTACATCAATGTAAGAGTAGTTCCTTTGCCCGGTATAACCAAAATCGGAAAAGCCTGCCGCAGCCGGGTCAGTAATCTGGGTGCCTACGTCTGTGCGTTTATCTCCTCTGCTCATGGGCTAATTATATAGGAAAGATCCACCGAATACAAAAAAAGAAGCACACCTCGGGGTGCTTCCTAAGTACTATTTTGTTTCAATCTACGATACTTAATCGCTTCCCAGCCGGAATCAATCCACTGTCAGGGTCTTACTCAGATTGCGCGGGAAGTCCGGGTCGTAGCCCAGGCGCAGGCTCAGGTGGTAGGAGAGCAGCTGGAGGGGGATCACCGAGAGCAGGGCTTCCACGTTTGGGTCGGTTTTGGGGAAGGTGATGAGCACATCACCGTTGGCTTCCAGTCGCGGGTCCTCAGCGCCGAAGACGACCGCCATCCCGCCGCGGGTGGTGGTCTCGTTGATCCCGCTGATGATCAGGTCCACGTCTTCATTTCCGGCGATAAACAGCACCGGGTAGCCTTCCTCCACTGCAGACAGCGGTCCGTGTTTGAACTCGGTGGAGAGCATCCCCTCGCAGTGCAGGTAGGTGATCTCTTTGAGCTTGAGCGCGCCTTCCAGGGCGATCGGGTACGTTAGGCCGTAGCCAAGGCAGTACAGATCGTCCGCACCGGCGAGCTTCTGCTCCAGACCGCCGATCTGTGAGGTAGTCTGTTCGATGGTCTGCTCCATCAGCTCCGGCAGAGTGTGGAGGGTGCTGGTATCGTGCCCACCCATGCGCATAGCCAGATATAGAAAAGCGAGTACCTGGTTGGTGAAGGTTTTGGTGGCTGGCACACTGATCTCGTAGCCGCAGGCCAGC
>JAABXR010000018.1 GCA_011776225.1 Phycisphaerae bacterium | reverse complement strand
CCAAAAACACTACAGAACCATCTCGGCTCAAAAATTTTCCCACAATCGTTGGGACGATTATGCTGATTACTGGGACTGGACGGAGTAAGAAGATAAGTTATACTGATTTAGGTAGAATTCCTAAGTTCAATTAAGGAGAAGACGGAATGAACGGATTGTTAGACAGAGAGGAAATAGAAGAGAAAGAAAGAATAGAAATTGAGAAGGAATTGCGAGTCTTGTGGTTTTTCTGGGCGGGATGTTTTGGGTCGTTGCTGGTGCTGTTATTAATGTGTGCGGGATTTGGTGAGATGTTGCGGGAGAATATCGAAGTAAGGCCGGACTTCCCTATCAATATGTTTAAGTCAGTTTTCATAGTGGCTGGGATTCTGTCGCTGGCTCTTGCATACTTTTTGCGCAGACGGTTACTTGCAGGCAAATCCATAGGTCTTGGGAACAAAGCGGTCGAGATGTTGTTTTCTGCAAATCAACCTACTTATTTATTAAAGTACAGATACGGGATATATCCTCCAATGGCTATTTCTGTGAGTCCGGGATTTTATGGTTTTGTTCTTTTTATGGTTGGCGGAGATGCTCTGATATTTTACTTGTTTTTGATTATCGCGGCATTGTCAGCGTTATATCATCGCCCGAAAAAGGGCGAGATTATTACGCTGCTCCAAAAAGAAAAAGCGCAAGGGCAAGGTTAAACGCATACTGGTAATGAGGTACAATTATGAGTATGGACATTATAGCCTGGAACTTCTGGTCGCAATGGGGTGAGCTGCTCGGTTATATTTTTGTTGTTGTTTTGTTTATAATATTTATTCCTGGATATTTGATTTACAAGATTTGTTTCCCAAAGAGGGGTTTTCGGAAAAGATTGCTAAAGGAATTCCCTGATGCTCATCTGTTTTTCAAGGACCAGGATGCAATTGAAGAGATTCGCAGGCAGATTAAGAACGGCAATCATAAAGAAGCATTATCAATGCTTGAGAAATTAAAGCTGACGGAAGTTCCACCATTTGCGTATAAAATCGCACATTTTTATGCGATGCTCGGAGACTACAGTAAGTGCCGAGAATATCTTGAAATTAGCAGTGAGGCAAAAATGTTGCCTTCAAAGAGAACCGTGAAGAAAGAGAAGGCTTTTAAGACGGTTTCTGACAAAGCATGGTTTGATGCATTGAGTTGGGGTCAGAAATACTATTCAAGTGATGGGTAAAAATATTATCATAGTAACGGAAAAAAACTATTTCAGTGAAAGCAAACTTGTTGGGAAACCGACATCCGGCAATGAGCAAAGGCGATAAAGCTGATACTATTGGAGCAGGAGGCATAATATAGATATTGGGGGCTGTCGTGATTTTGGATTTATTTTCAGTTTGCTTTTACCACTTCTGATGGTAACAATAGTTCCCGTGCGTTGGAGGCCAAACACGGGGGGACGGTCATCAGGCGTTTTGTGCCGGTGCATTTGTGAAACTTCCATAGTTTGCCATCATGGCCTTCGGGGACCTTGATACTATAATAGTCCGGCTTCCTGGCTTTGAATGTGAGAGCCGCGTTGCCTGTTGGATCCAGCAATTTGCCTGAACCGTCGGCAAAGAGGCCGATGATTTTTGTTTTTTGGGGGACATAGAAGTACAGGTTCCATGAGCCGGAAAGCGGGGCAGGTTCAGCAAGAGATGAGATAATTGTCATGGGTGTACCCGGTTTCCAGCCAACTCTGGTCATATCGTCCCCATCGCTTACGGTGATTTTGTGCAGGCCGGTGTGTTTTGTATTGAGTTTTATCAGGCGCTGGATCCCATCCGGGGGGCTTTGGCCATGGGAGAGACTAACTTGGTTCTGTAGTGCGTCGGGGTCTTTGCTGGCTTTCCACAAATCGACTTTGACGTTGCCGCGGTTGCGATAGTGAGTAATCAGGCCGCCGGTTATTTTCAGTTTAATTGTGGCCGGCGCCTGCTCTATCCATGTGTAAAATGTCTGTATGCCGCGGCCAGTAACGCTGTTAGAGTCGCCGGAGACTTTGGGCAGGTTCAGTTTGTCTGCGGGGACGAGGTCTTTGCTGAAACTTACCGGTTCGAAATCACGTAAATTGTGGGTGGCGATGCCGCGGTTAAGATAGTGGGCAAGTTCGGACTCGGTGAAAGGTGCGCTGGACTTCCATGGGTTGTTTTCTTCGGGGACAGAGAAAGCCGCATCTTCGGGGATATTAACGTTCCTGTCGCGAGTGACGAGGTCTCTATAAAGGGCTTTGGTGTGGACCATCATAGTCTTACGCATGCGAAATCCTTGACGAATGAGATTTTCAAAGGCAGCCTGACGGTCTTGGCCGGTGGATGCGGAGTATTTGTGGTACAATTCAACGTAGCGGGTGTACAGAATTAAATGGTTGATTCTTTCCCGAATTTGCGGGGCGTCTGCCCGGTGTCGGGCGTTTTGTAGCTGACGATACATTCTTCCTATCAGGTCGTCGGAGAGGAGAGGTTTATTCGAACCGTTTATCAGGTCGTAAAATCGGGTCATCGGCTTTTTGGCGGGGCCAAAGGCAGTTGTCAGAAAATCATCGACAATTTGGTCGACGTTTTCAGCCTCGTCGAGATCCCAGAGGATCCGGGATGCAACATAATAGCCCAAACCGTTGGCGCCCCAGTTATCGCTGGATTCAGCGGACAAAAAGCGAGCGCCCTTAGCGTGGAACTCGGGGATAGTGCGCTGCAAATAGTCGAGGTCTGATCCCCGTGCCTGGCCGGGCATGTCGTGGTCCCAGGGGAAAACGGCGTAGTATTCCCTCATGCCGATGGTTGCCCCCTTTTTCGACCAGCCGGCTATTAGTTCGTCGAGGGTGTAGCCTCCCTTAATGAAGGCAGTTGCAATGCTAATGATTAAATTTGGGTGGACACGAATTGACGGCGGTGGAGAGTGATAATTGTATGCATACATGCCGACATATTTGTTCTCGAATTTGCTCCCTATCTCTCGGGCAACCTGGTTGGCTAGGGTCAGGGCCCTGTCGCTTATGCTGCCCAATGCGGCACATTTATCACACTGACACCAATTCCCGCCGTCGCTGGGATCCATGGAGATGCTGTCGCGGTCGGGGCCATCCTCAAAATACTTTATCGCGTGATTGGCGACCAATTTGCGTAAATCGCGATTGCCGATACATAATTTGGAGGATTTTCGCCGGCCGTCAAGCAGGCCGAGGAATTCGGGATTGGTGTCAAAAACAGCTTTGTTCCGGCGGATTATCGATTCATAGGCATGTGATATATTGAGTTTGAAACCGGATGCAGTTCGATTTCTTTGGCACCATTTTGCATAGGGCCGGGCGTTGTAATCCCATGTGCCAAAGCCATACCAAATGCGGCGATTAAGATAGTCCGGGCGTTGTGTTGTGTCGATTGCTATTTCTATGGTCTTTTTGCGGGGGATTACTTCCCAAGTTGGGCCCGGAAAGTACTGCCTGTAACCGAGGCGATAGAGCAGGTCCCATACAGCGTGCTCGGTGGCCAGCTCAGTCGCACCAATTACATACAAACCGTCTTTGTGTGACCTGAGAATATATGCCTCCCGATCCGCAATATTTTTGACCTCAAGAGATTTTGCAAGATTGAGCGATGTGAAATCAGTCGGCAAACCTACGGCGATTCCTTTTGTTCCATCCCCGGCGCGTGTTGCAAATTCGGCCCCGGTGATCGCGGTTAAATAAGTCGCGAGATCCGCAGCAGCATCGCGTACTCGAACAGTTGCGTCTTTGGCAAGGACTATGGGGACAGTTGCCTTTGAAGCCCGGGCCAACTCTACGCGGGTCAAAGCCATGGCATAATCACCCGGGACTATTAATAAATAACANNCACCCGGGACTATTAATAAATAACAAAGGATAGCGGCAAACCAAGTCCTGAGAGCGAAACCAAGAGTTGAAGATATTAATCCTGTTTGCATACAGTAATAAGAATACCAGAACCATCTTTGTTTTGCAAATCTCTTAAGAGGAATGAGCAGCCGGTAGTTTCCAGTTAGTGGATTCGTGGTTTTGAGTATCGAATTGGGGGATTTTGGTGTTTACAGGCCGGAATATAAAATTTATAGTTTTTTTCTTTACTTTTCAGGTCAGGTTTGATAGTCTAACCGACGCAAAACCAAGCTGCATACTTAAGCATTCATGGATGGGTAACCTCAATCAAGAGAACACCATATTAAATGGTCAGGTGAAAGATGTCTCAACAATTTCAAGACAGAAACTGACCCAGAATTAAAGGAGATTTATTATGAAAAGATTGGTATGCTATTTGACATTGGCAGTTAGTGTAGTAATTCTCATCTGCTTTTGTATCGGCATTGTGGAAGCGAAGTGTATTGAGGCCCGGGCCGTGAATCCCGACGATTTCGATTCGCCGCAAGACAATACCTATTTCCCGATGGCGATTGGAACAACATACGTCTACATGGCAGAGACGGAGGATGAACTTATCCGGAACGAGATCACCATAACATCCGACACCGAGTTAATTATGGGTGTCACCTGCGTAGTAGTTTACGATGTGGAGTGGGTCTCGATTGATGACGGAGTGACGTGGATTCTCATCGAGGATACTAACGACTGGTATGCGTGGGACAATGACGGGAAGGTGTGGTACTTCGGGGAAGAAACCAAGGAGTATGTATACGATGATGACTGGAACTTCCTTTATACAACCGACGAGGGCTCATGGGAAGCAGGAGTAGATGGTGCCCTGCCGGGAATCGTTATGCTGGCCGAACCTCTCCCGGGTGTTTGCTACCAGCAGGAATATTACGAGGGCGAGGCGGAGGACTATGGAAAGGTAAAGAGGCTCGATGCCAAAGTTTCCCTCGAAACCGAAGAGTTCGACGAATTCTTAGAAGAGGGCTGCCTGAAGACCAAGGAGTGGACACCTTTGGAACCCGGCGCAATCGAGCATAAATATTACGCACCTGGTCTTGGATTAGTTTTCATCGAGGAACTCAAAGAAAAAACAGTGACAGTCGAGCTGGTTGAAGTTTATTAGTCCGACTTACCGTATAAAGGAATTCGGTTCCGCGGCAAAGAACAGGTGTGTCAGCAAGCCGGCAGGTGTGTTCCTTAAGGCCCAGGGCGACCTTGAATGAATCCAAATGGTTTGTAATGCAATGGAAGGGGACAATGTCTGTCTTGATATATACAAAATCTTCAATCTTTATATCGAGTGTAAATTTGCCTGGTTGCTATAGTCATGCTACAAGAAGTATATGGAATTAAGAAGGTAAGACAAGGGGCAAGCCCGCTCGTTAGTATATAGTGATGAATTGGGGGATTTTGGTAATTACAGGCCGAGAGTTGAAAGCTTCCGGCCTTTTGGTTTGGGTTTTGACTTTTCAAGACGGAGCTGATATTCTGCCGAGTAACAGGATTAATGGCACAGCGGGCCAGGGAGGTGCCTTGTCATAAGTGGAATTCAGGGTGAATCCTACATTGTTCATTGTTGAGGATATTATGAAAATGAGGGTAAAAAAGAAACACATTTTGCTTTTTACAGCAGGAATTGTCTTTGTAAGTTTATTTATTTGCCGGGGAAGTTTCGGGGCGGGTGCGGGTGTGAAAACGCCGCCGGAGGGTATCAGCTCGCAGAGCTTCATGGGGCCTGTCACGAAAAAGACCATTCGATACAATATATACCTGCCCGACGGCTACAACAGCAGCGATAAGCGGTACCCGGTGATTTATCATTTGCACGGACTGGGAGGCAGTGAAAGGTCGGGCAATCAGGTGGTTGTGCGGGGTTTGGAAAAGGCGATGGCAGCCGGTGTAATCGGGCCGATGATTGTCGTGTTCCCAAACGGGCACAGGGACACGATGTGGGCGGACAGCAAGGATGGGGCCAAGCCAGCTGAGACAAACGTGATTTGCGAGTTGATCCCGCATATCGATTCTAAATACCGCACTATCGCCACGCGACAGAACCGTGTGATACAGGGGATGTCGATGGGGGGATACGGTGCGGTTGCGTATGCGACCAAGTTTGTCGATGTTTTCAGCGTTTGTGTGAACTACGACGGGGCCGTGCATAACTGGAAGACGCTGACATCTCGACGGGGCAGGATTTCCAAAGGGATATTCGAAAATGATAAGGAGTATTTTGATAAGTATTCGCCGTGGTACAACGCGAAAGCTAAAGCGGAATCTATTCGCGACAAGGTGGCCTTTCGAATGGTTGTCGGCTCCCTGCGTGAATTTAACGAGAATTATCGCCGGCATCTTGAGAATCTAAATATCGGCGTTGACTACGTACAGACTTCCTGCGGGCATAACCTCGGGTGCCTGATTGAGAAAGCAGGGCTTGAGAGCTTTGCGTTTAAAGCAAAGCATACAGGGAGCGGGGGGCGAGTTTCCAGGGCGATTGAAATAGAAAGCGCGAAGGATTTGGTCTATGCGAAGGTCGGCGAGCGTGAGCTTAAGCTGGATGTATTCTGGAATAAAAATGCGGAGAATGCCATGCCTTTGATAGTATGTGTTCATGGAGGGGCGTGGACCTCGGGTAATAAGAACTGGTGCCCGGCTCTTCGGATGGGAAAAAGCGGGTATGTCGTTTCGAGCATTAACTATCGGTTGAGTCAACACGCGCCGTTCCCGGCGCAGATACACGATTGCAAGGCGGCGATTCGCTGGCTGCGCTCCAACGCGAATAAATATAGTATCGATCCAGAGCGGATTGGTGTATGGGGGGCCTCTGCGGGTGGACATCTGGTTGCGCTTCTTGGGACAACCGCCGGCAGTAAAGAGCTGGAAGGGACCGTCGGCGGCAACCTTGAGCAATCCAGCAGGGTCCAGGCCGTGTGTGATTTTTTCGGGCCGACTGATTTGTTTGACTTTTACAGAGACAAAGCCAATCGCCACTACGATTATACGACGATGGTAGTCGACAGGCTCCTCGGCGGACCGATCGCAGAAAATAAGGAATTGGCTGAGTCGGCAAATCCGGTCAATTACGTCACCGGCGACGACAGTCCGTTTCTGATTATGCACGGCGACAAAGATGACCTTGTACCTATGAGGCATAGCGATATTTTGGATGAGGCGTTGAAAAAGGCCGGCGTTGAAACAAAGCTTCATATTGTTAAGGGTGCAGGACATGGCTTCGGCGGTCCCGAAATCAATAAGATGGTCGATGAGTTTTTTGACAGGCATTTGAAGGTGCAAAAGCCGATTATTCAGGGGGGCAGGGCCCGGACTCGCCGTTCAAATCAACGCAGACAGCAGCAATCAGGACGCCGTCGACAAATGCAGCTACCGGAAGGTGCGAAAGTAGAGCGGGACATTGTCTATGCAAGAGTGGGTGAAAGGAAACTTCTCCTTGATCTCTATCTGCCACCAAAAGGTCCAGACTTGTTGCCGGTGATAGTATGGGTGCACGGAGGTGGTTGGCGCGGAGGCAGCAAGGGTTCCGGCGGAAGGGCACGGGGTATGCTCAAGAAAGGCTATGCGGTCGTGGATGTAGGTTATCGCCTCAGTGGCGAGGCGATTTTTCCCGCGCAAGTCGAAGACTGCAAAGCGGCGGTACGCTGGGTACGTGCAAACGCGGCCAGGTACGGGCTGAACCCCGACCGTATAGGTGCGTGGGGCAGTTCGGCGGGCGGGCATCTAGTCGCGTTTCTTGGTACGGCAGGCGATGTCAAAGAATTCGACACGAATGCGAACGCCAAGTACTCCAGCCGGGTGCAGGCCGTGTGTGATTGGTTCGGCCCAACGGATTTTCTGCAGATGGACAAGCACGCACCGGAGGGCAGCCGGCTGGTTCACGATGATCCCAAATCACCGGAGTCGCTGTTGGTTGGAGGGCCGATTCAGAAAGAACCGTATCGGTCAGTGGCCGGGAAGGCCAATCCAATAACATATGTGACAAAGGACGACCCGCCGTTTCTCATCATGCACGGCGACAAGGACATGCTCGTACCTTTGCATCAAAGTGAGCTGCTGCACAAGGCCCTGAAGAAGGTGGGTGTGGGTGCTACGCTCTGTGTTGTCAAAGGGGCGGGACACGGCCTGGGCGGTGGGGAAGTCAGTTCTGAAGAGCTTTTCGAGATGGCCACCGACTTCTTCGACAAACATCTGAAAAACCATAAGTAAAAAGAAGGGTCCTGTGAGGCAGACGATACCTGCTAAGGATCTGCTGTTTACAGCAGGGTGGAGATTTCTACGAAATGTGATAAATTTAAAATTTTTCACGGGGTGGACCGGTAAAATCAAAGCCATCATCAAAGGCGGCAGAGGTCCCAGAATCTTCAACAATCGAGCCAATAAGTAAGTCTTCCAAAAGTGCTATATTTCGCGTTTTTTGGGGGTATTTTGCAATTTCCTGAGAGTATCTTATACTTTAATTGTAGGGTTGTGATTAAAGCATATTCCGGATATCCTGAGGGAGGATAGTAATAAAATGCGGCTACATGCGGCCCGGTTTACAAATCGATTGGCCTTTGTTTGTGTTATATTGATTTTAACAGTTGGCACAGGCCTTATCACAGGGCATATGGAGAGTGTTGTTACACCTACCTGGGGAGTAAACAGCGATTGTGTTACTATTATGCCAGTGATGCTAAATTATCCGGGAGTTTTGGCCGGGGGGTACCTACAAGAGCACATTTCCAGACCCATGCAGTCAAAAGCGAATGTTTCCAAGTTGAAGTTGTTCGAGGATGTTTTTGGCAGCGTTACAGATTTGGTAAGTCCTTTGGACTATCCGAAAATCGACGACATTTACGATTTCGATACACTTTGCGAAATGATAATAGCAGGGAGTGTTACAGAGAACAAGGAAATCGAGGATAACTGTTCGGCCTCAAATTTACAAGAAGAGCGGGAAACGAAGATTTTTGAGTCTGAGCAGTACGCCAAGGACACTGCAGAGATATTAGAAGTGAGTGATACGGAGGTAGTGGAGCCGCCAGCCGAGCCTGTCTTTAAAAGGATACGTACTAAGGTTAAAAGTATAGAAACGGTATTGAGGAAAGCCGTAATTAAGCCTTATCACAATATCAATGGCCAGATAGAGGGTCTACAAATATCCGGGCTTGAAAAAGTACTGGTGGCAAAAGACCTTCTCCTTAAGAGCGGAGACGTAATTCGCGTGGTTAACGGACAACTTTTGAGCAGCAAAAAAGTAGCATCCAAGGTTTTCAGAAAAGCAAGGAAACTTCCGATTATGGAAGTCGAGCTGTTACGAAACGGCAAAACCATGACATTCCAATATTACCTCAAGTAGTCATCTATCACATATCAAGTGAACCCGGTGGATTCAGTATTCTTACTCCAAAAAGTGCATTAAAGCAGAATTTTTGGTCCGAAAACAATTCACCTCAAATAGAAAATCGGTTTTTCTGGCTTTATTTTTGATATTAAAGAAATGGTCTAAGGCCGGGTGTTAAAACAGCCGAATATTGAAAGTCAGTTGAAATAGAGTAATAGAGTATCGGACATTAATAATTTAATTGGGAGGCACACAAAATGTTAGATAGTCTTATCGTGACGCCGGTCAGTGAAATGCTGACCAAAATAGTGGGTTATCTGCCTACGCTGATTGGGGCGTTGATTATCCTGACCGTTGGCTGGGTGTTCGCCAAATTCCTCAGGCGGGTAGTCAATCGCGGCCTGAAGGTGATACACTTCGACAAGCTGGCTGATAAGGCGGGGATAACGGAGATTCTTGGTAAAGGCGGCTTGAAGACTTCCGCCATCGATGTGATGAGCGGACTGGTGTATTGGCTTGCCATTATTATGGTTCTGGTCATGGTGGTCAACGCACTTGGTCTTCCTCAGGCATCGAATGTTCTTGAGAGCTTGTTTGGTTTCATTCCGAGTGTAATCGCAGCCCTTTTCGTTCTTGTAGTCGGCATGTTCCTTGCGAACTTTGTCTCGGGGATCGTTCATACAGCGGCCGGGAACGCAAGCCTGCCCAGACCTGAGATGTACGCGGCAGTGAGCCGATGGGCGATTATAATCTTTGCCGGTACGATTTCGCTTAGGGAACTCGGCATAGCAACGCTTCTTGTAACGACTACTTTCAATATCGTTCTTGGCGGCGTATGCCTTGCCCTTGCCCTGGCTTTCGGATTGGGTGGTAGAGACGCGGCGGCAAAGTATTTAGAGGAATGGCGGAAAAGCCACGATGAGGAGAGAGCCCGCAGCAAAGAAGAGATTTTCAGTTGAGTTTTGTCGGGCCAAGATAGCCTGTTAAAACGGGAGAGAAGATCGAAGGGCTGTGAGCATCAGCTTGCAGCCCTTTTCTTTTGCGCTGATTGATCTCGTACAATACCACAAAATATCCATTAAATTCACTTTTTTCCTGACGCCCCCGCCTGTTTTGAGGATGGCCATTTTTGAAAAAATACACCCATAAACTGCTAAAAAACGCGGATTTCTTCGAAAAAATGTGAACAACAGATACTTTGCGCAATTGACAAATCAAGTTTTTTTGTTCAAATCCAAAAATAGATGACAACATTTCTCGGTTTATCGACGGCATATATACGGAAGTAAAATCAATTGTTTTGGGCTTGCAGCTAAAAGAGGGGCTGTCAGCCGCTAAGAAGCGTTTATAACGTTTCGAAGAAAGGAGCTAAATTATGTATGTAAACTTACTTTTTGTGAGCATGTCAGATTTGCATTTGGGGGATGGTGACTGATAAAACAAATGTATCCGCTATCGAGGTAGCGGGAAAAGGAATTATCATTTAGAATAGAAGGAGAAATAACAATGCAAAAGGATATTCATTTTTATCTAACTTATGCGTTATCAAGGAAAGTCGGAATATCTGTTAAAGATGCAGAAAAGATTGCCTGGGCGAACCAATATACAGACGATTTAACTGAAGCAGATCTTCATGGTATTCAAACTCAATCGGCTATCTTGGGAAACTGGGCAGACAGGCAGATTCAGCTATCGGTTTTAGTACCCTTTCATTTTATTCCTGGTGAGGATCCGAAGCATCCCTGGATGACTACCCGCAATAATTTTCGCGCTAAGCATCTAGTTGAGACAGCTTTATCAGATATCTTTCATTTGGGAATTGCCCTTCACGGCCTGCAAGACACGTTTAGTCATGAAAAGTTCTCAGGCTGGCAGGAGGACCTTAATGCCTGTTATCCGTGGTACTACATCGAGAGCCATATTATTCCGAATGTGGGACATGCTGAAATGCGAGCAACACCTGATATAGTAAACTGTGTCTGGACGGACCCGAGAGATGGCAGCCGAATAGATAACAAGGAAAGAGCGAGAAAGGCTGCGAGAGCGACCTATGATTTCCTGGTCAAGTATTACAAGCCCAAAATTCCAGTTACTACATGGAAGGGCCTTGACAAAGAGCTTCAACGGATTTTCAGATTGGAATCATACGACAAGCGGAAACGTGAGTTACGTAAGTTGTCGGGAAATCCAAAAGTCCGCTATACAAACGTGAAGAAAAGACTTACAAAAGCTCATAAATCTGATTTTGTTCGCGCTGCCAGCAAACATCTTGCCGATGTGGTGGAATCGTTTGGTGATCTTCCTCGGATGTCGTAACCTGTAGCTCGGACTCTGTTTCTCGTGCCTGGAAGACGCACGAGATCCAGAGCAGAGCATTGGGATAATTAAGTCAGGCGTTTGAAAGGAGAATAATACCATGCGGGAGATTAAATTACCTGATATTTCATTGGAGGGTTGTGGCTTAATGGAGCGGATCTTACATCTGAGGGACATCTACTTCAGGGCGATACCTGATATGTGTATTGAGCGTCCCCGGTTGATAATCCGATTTGCTCTCGATAGAGCCTGCCGGGGTGACGATTAACCTTGCAGCATTTGGCGCAAGGTTAGCAATCGATGCATGCTTCATCATTTGCACCGTCGTGCTGTGGTTTTAGTTCGCCACTTGTAAGATTGCTGAAAAATTTACGATAGGATTGGAGATAAGCCATGACAAACAGTACCAACAATTCGAGGACGCAGAATCTCTTATTAATTGCTCTATTTGGACTTGTTACACTCTTTACAGCATTCCACGAAGGGTATTTCCCCAAAATATCCGCCCTCTTTCTGGCCTCGCTCGTCGCCGGCTATTTAATATCTGTATGGCTTGCCTTCAGCGTCTCGACCAAACGCCTTCTATCCCTCATACTGGCGATATTTATCATTGAATATGTGAAAGAATCTATAGGTATAAGATCGGAGCTATGGACGTACAGTGGCACTGATGGTCATTACAACTTTGGTGTGTGGGCATGGGTACTGGGAGGCCTGGTAGCTTATACGCTGTCAACCAGGGTAGTGATAAGGCTGATAAGAAAGCTAAAATTCTCTTTGCCCAGATGGTTGAACGTGATTATTCTGATACTTATATTTTTATTAATCCCCTTAACAATGGGCAAGTACCGGAGTGGAGCCGACTGGTTGTTGTGGTCATTTTATGGCTTGCTTTTGATAGCAGGCATCTATACGTCTATCAGGATGGATTTTCCCGTTTTTGCAGGGATCGTTATTACTGCCTGGATTGTCAGCAATCCCAGTGAGTATGCGGGGTCTGCGGGCAGCGGTGTTTGGTCCTTTACCCATAACCCTAATTATCCTCCTGTCTTTCTACTGTTTGGCTGCTGGCCGTTGGAGATACTCGCGCAGTATTCGCTATCGGCCTTCCTGGCTAATGAACCACTGGATAAAGATACCTTTAAGATTGAAGGAGACAAATTATGATTGAAATTACCAGAAAAGAGAAACACTTAAAGATTTTTATGATAATAAGTGCCGCAACCTACTTTTTTGTAGGTTTTGCCTTTGCCATTATGCCTGGAGTAATCCTTAGGGCGATCAACTTTTTCTCCCGAATCTTAACGCCAAGTCTGGAAGAGATACCTTTATCGGTAGAGAAGTTCTGGCTTTCCATGACGTTCTCCATGATGATGACCATTACAGTTCTCTGCTACATTGCCCATCACAACATCAGGAAGAACAAGAATTACATCATTGCACTGCTGGTATCTAAGTCCGCGTCCGCCCTTTCTGCGCTGTGCTTTTTCATCTTTTCAGCCAGGTATTTTGCCTATTTGGTAATTTTTCTTGTCGATGGCTCGATTTTCTGGGTAACTCTCTTCTTTTACCTGAGGGCCAGCAAGGCATTTTTCAAGGCCCAGACAGCGTATCTCAGAAAGAAGCCGATCCCCCCCAAGATTACAGGTCCTGCAACGGTAGTGGCATTGAAAGGCGATGACAAGATGAAGCTCCTTGACGAGGTTCTGGAGAAAACGGAGTTTTTCGGGATTCTGGAGAAACGCTTTAATGAGACAGGAAAATCCAGGCAGGACTTCTCCGTTGTGATCAAGCCCAATTTCATGTATTTGCACCACAAAAAAGACATATCCACATATACAGATCCTGAGTTAGTGGAAGCCCTTGTCAATAAAATTGCCAATAAAGGATTCCCGAATATCACTCTTGTAGAGGCTCAGAGTACCCTTGGCAATTACTACAAGAACAGAGAGGTGGTAAAGGTAGCCGAATATGTTGGGTATTCAACGAATAAGAACTATCAAATTGTTGATCTGACGGAGGAGATGGTACCGTACGACTACGATGGAAGGTTGGGAAAGCATTTTGTGGGGCCTACGTGGAGAGACGCAGATTTCAGGATTTCCTTTGCCAAGAACAAAACTCACGTATTCTGCCACTATACCCTTACCTTAAAGAATATATACGGTACCCTTCCAATGCAGAATAAGTTGAAGGAGTACCATACAAAGCGTGAGTACGACTGGCCTACCATAGAAACACTAAAGCACTTTCCCGTCCATTTCGGGTTAATTGATGGAATCTACAGTGCCGATGGGCAATTTGGAGTTATAGTCGACCCTACTCCCAAATATACCGAGACCATAATTGGGGGTGAGAACCTGATAGCAGTAGACTGGGTGGGTGCTACTAAGATGGGTCTCGATCCCGACGATCCCAAGGTGGGACGTTTTCTTCCGTTGGCCGTGGAAGCCTTTGGAAAACCGGAGAAGATCAATTGGATTGGAGATAAGTCTGTATATGAGTGCTGGGAGAATGTCAGCGAGATTTTCATTAAATCGCTCGATATCATTGAAGAGGCTTATGCCTTTAGCGATTGGTGGTTCTCCGGACTGACGGCCATGGATGCGTATTTTGCCTTTACGAAAAAGGGATGGGCGATTTTCATTCTTAGAAAGATCATAAGTCCGATTAAGCGTATCTTTTTTAAGTATGACTACCTATAGCGGTGGTAGAGAATATGGATACCGGAAATGAAAAGAAAAGAGTGGCCAGGAAATACCTGCGTTTGCTTCTGGGGGCGCTCGTTTTGTGGGATCTTGGAATCGGAATCTATGCGGTCTTTCTGGCGAAGCATTTTCAGGAATTCATTTTATTTACTCCCCGTGTTGAGCCTCTGTTTATACGCGGCGTAGGAATGTACTGGCTATTTGCAGCTTACCTTCAGTTCCTTGGCTTCAGAAATCCGGAAAAAAACGTTGTGGCGGTACAGTTGTCTATTATTTTTCGTCTGTCGGCGGCCGTGATAGATTTTATAGAAGCCTTCTTTTTGTTAGAGCGACCATTTTATTTCTTCCACTATTTGCTGATGCTTTTTGTCTTGATGAATTGTCTTATAGCTTATTTGACCGCACGTTGTTTAAGAAAGATGGATCTCAAATGGATTGAGTTGTGAGGTTCTGTCAGCTTTTTTGCTCTTATTGTGTTGTGCGTGAAGTTTTTCGATGGATTATGGAGGATTTACTTTTTAACATCGGCTTGAGATTGTTTCCTTTTTGTTGCGCTGAGGGCAGGTTTTTTTGATTATGAAGGCAAAGATTATAGAAGTTCTTCCAGACTTTGGTGAGAAGATTGTAGACGCTTTTCGAAATATGAAACGCGTAGAGCTTGCCGACCAGTTCACGGCTTTGGAATTAGACCGCTGGACTTATGACGCTGAGGTACAAGCTATATATATTTACCTTTGTGGGCATAGACCGCTTAATATTGTGGAAAAGAACATTATCAGAACAATACATGATGAGTGTATCGAGATTAGCGAACTGGATGGTATGGTTGTGGCAGATATAGATAATTTGGGCAGAATATCCGGCATTGAGGTTATCAATAGACCTGATATAAGAAAAGAGCTATCGAAGGTCCAGCCCCCCAATAGTTATTAGAAATTCATTTGAGCTAAGCAGGTCCGGAGGACGGGCGACGATCGAGAGGGATTTAGAATTAGAGGACTTTAGATGGGCGGTTGGTAGGTGTCGAGCTTTTGATTTGTGCTCATCTGTCGTCAAGGAGGGGCTGATTATCCGGTTTCCAAATAAATTCGTCCAGCCTGTCAGGGCTGACTGATTCGACGTGGCCGTCCACAAAACCGATGACGTAACCTCTTATTGTTCGCGGATTCTCCGGCAGCAATTCACGGTCGCCGGCGGGAGGGCCGTTGAGGCGAGATTCGAAGATGAGAACGGTTTTCGCCGGCTGCTTGATATCGTTAAGTTTCCAGCCATCCAGGTTTTTGTTCATCGCCCATGCCCGTCCGGCTTCGGGGTCAAAAGGTGACATGAGCATTTGTTCATTGCCAATGTAAGGCTTGAGAACATCGGGCCAATTATCAACGGGTGGGAAGCTTCCGTCATTGTCCTCGCAGTACATAGCCATTGCAAGGCATATCTGCTTTGTGTTATTCATGGACATTATATTCATGGCCTGTGATCGTGCAGTATCAAATGAGGGGGTAAGAATGGCCATGAAAATTGCCATGATAGGCATCAGTACAATGAGGATTGCGGAAATGATAATGCCGGCTATGGCAAGGCCCTTGCCCTTTAGCTGCGGGGCTCTTTTGCTGATTGCGCATAGGCCGACAATACCAAGAATCAGGCCGATTATTGCAGTCAGACCACAAGTGAAGATGCCGCAGATGCCCAGGACCAGACTGGCTATAGCAAGGCCTGAAGTTTTGGGAGAGGGTAACTGTTGAGATGCAGAATTGACATTATTCATTTTAGGGCCTCCTTACAAATGAATAAAAGTCTTAATAACACAGGGTGGCCTATCCAGCCTGCGCACTTGTGATTGTAAGGACAAGGCATTTCACTGTCAATATTATATATCGTGGCCGTTTGTTCGTAGTTATGGTATTGGTTGGTAATGCTTTAATATCCGGCAGCCGGCCTGGCCTGACTGTCTATAAGAGGTGTATTTGCGGGGGCTTTCCAAACGCGGCACAAAGGCTTTTCCGTGCGAATCCATCCTTTTTTATCCAATTGTGCCCTTGTTGAATAAAGACGTTGTTCTGTGTCTGAATAGCGATATTCATAGAGTGCAGCCACGTTTGAATTCTCCCTGCCGGGCTCGGCTGTCGGCAAAGCATAGAAGAGCGGCCTGGCATTAAGTAAGGGGCGTTTGACGGTCAAAGAAGGTGTTTGCCTGTTCTTGCCGGGTATTTTGTGAGCATAGACGGCAACAAGTTTCTCGGAAGCTCTGGCAGGCTCGATTGCATAAAACGGTATTGATTCTACCAGGTCCCACTTACGCCCCTTTTCCACGCCGTCGCGCAGTAGATATTCCTTTTGATCCTGCTTGTGCCGTATGTGATAAACCGCAACCGGCAGAGCAAGACGTGGGTCGTCAAGATTCAATCGATACATGATTTGATTGTAGTCGTAACGTGGTGTAGCACTTTCGGCAGAACCGGAAAAGGTGTGTGAATAAGTGCCCTCAAAAAAGATAACGCGACCATCGTCTTTATCGAAAAAGGGGTGTTGTTTCGGATTGTAGAAGGAGTATTTGTTATGAGTTGCAATTTGTCTGGTATAGGCCCATGGCCCGACAGGTGTGTCGGCTTCGGCGTACCAGACTTCGCCCAGCAGAGAACTTTCACCGAAATGCTGAACAAAGATTGTGATCCATCGCTGTCGGTAGGTGTTGAAATAGACGGTCCCGCCGTGGGGAGTGATTTTTTTGTCAGACTTTATGTCGTACAGGTGTACGTTCTCCTTTTCTTTTTTCAGGGCCTTGATGATGGCGGTTTTTGCAGATTCATCGTTGCCTGTAAGCTGAGCAAAAGGTATCCATCGGTAGGGCGTCTCTGAGTCGCCAAGATCCAGCCTTTTTACGCGCCGGGGGGTGGACTTTTTAGGTTCAAGGGCGGTCAATACCTCGTAATGGTTGGCGTCGATAACGTCGTTCCACTCGGCTCTGACACGCATACGAACCGCCAGAGGGAAAGGGGTCGCAAAGTAGTAGTATTTCCGATCCTCCGTCATCACGCCAAAGGCATGACCTGAAGCTGAGAAAGGAAGGAAATCTATGCTGCCTGAACGCACCAGCGGCTCGAATGTTTTTGTCGAATCGTTGAAAACTAAAAGCCCTCGCTCACGTATGTCTGACATATTTATGAGTCGATCAAACTTTACAATCATTCGCTGTCTGCCTTCGTTGTCCTTGACGGTCAGTAATCCGTCGGCCCATACCATGCCACGTTCTTTTAAAGGACACATTTTTTTACTGAATCCGTTTTCGTCGACGAAGTATTTAAGGTTGATACCTATTGCAGGATCCAAACCTCCGTGTCCCGGCAGGTCAGATACGGCGCCGGACATGGAAAAATTCCCCAGCGGATATGACGGTCTTCCCGTGTCACCCCACATCCAGAACAACCGGCCGCGATAGAGACACGTATATACCGAATCCTGACCCATAACCTGGCCGTTAAGAACGGGATTTTTCAGCGGGACCGAATGTCCGGTCAGGACGCTGTCGCTATAGATACCCGCACCTGTTACTCGGTACAATCGTTCAGCGATATTGAGGCGGTCAATTTTAATAACAGCACTTTCGCCCGGTACAGTCTTCAGTCTTGTCCCCTGCATGCCGAATCCGTCTTTCGGGAATTCATAACCGTGGCTCTCAACAAAGAAAAAGACCTCCATATCCATCAAGCCCGGTTCGTAGAAAGCGACAATTCCATGACTGTCCGTAAAGTATCTTATGTTGTTGGTGGTTCGTAACTGGACCAGTGGCACTCCCCGTCCGGTTTGCCGGTCCACAACCTGAATCTTGAAGTATTTACACGAGGAATCTTTGTTGGTCACAGGTTGCTGCACAGAGGAAATAACATAACAGGGGCAAATAAGAACCAACACAAATGTCATCGAGATAAACCATAGATTTCTATTAATCATTGTTTTCATTTCTATACCCACCTTTTGACTCTCACGTCTAAACAGACAAACAACTTAATTCTAAATTTTTACTGTCCACATTACAGGTCGTAAAAAGGCCCAAAAAAGTTCCCGCAATATTCAGAAGGATATTAAAATATCTGCATATAGTTTCAAAAATCGGTTCCCATGTGTCTTTATTACTAATTCGATAATGTTTTTTCATTATAGAAGGCTCTCGTGAAAAAGTAAATCGGATTCAATAGATAGGCAAAAGAGCGGTAGCATGTGTTTTGCGGGGAGGCTCAGAAGAAATATGAAATATTCAGAACGAATCTGCTTATAAGCTGAAAGTAGCTGTATAGACTTAAGAAATGGATATTATCAACGTATGTCTTTTAAGGATTTTAATGTCGGAGATTGGCGCGTAATATCTGTTGTTTCAGAGTTTGATGCCGATATTCTTCCAGGTCATGAGGATGTCCCTCTTGGAATAGAAACCGACATGGCGAAACACTTCCCTGCCCTTGCTGTCGAGAAAAATCTGAGTCGGAATCGCCTTCACTCTGTACTTAGCGCCTGCTTCCCTGTCCTGCCACACGTCGATGTACTTTATTTGAAATTTCCGGGAGTACTCATCCCTGAGTTCATTTAGAATAGGCGTCATCCGCCTGCATGGCGGACACTTTTGCGAGCCAAGCTCCAGCAGGACCGGCAAGTTGGAACCGGTGGTTTCTTCTACACCCGTCAAAGACAGGCTCCACTTTCGACCGTCCTTTTCGAATTCAACTTTATCTCTGTGTATTTTAAGGACCTTTACGCCTTTTATTATATCCCCTTCGTGGGCTATATCGCCGTTAATCATAGCTATCGGATCGGGGTCATTTTCAGAATAGAAGATACCGGTGAGCGATATTCCGTTGCGAGATGCCACGGTGGTTTTTGTTGTTGCTGCAGTTTCTTTTATCGCCGGCCAAAAATGGTAGACAATACCCCCTACAATCAAAACAGCAAAACCCAATAACAGCACATAGAATGAAGATTTACTTTTTTTCTTCACTGCCTTCTTCACTGCCTGTATTTGTTTTCCACTGTTATTTTCTCGCTGCTGAACTTTATTCTCTCGCTGCTGATCTTTTTCAATCTTATCGGCTATGCGGTCAAAATTCAACATTTTGCAAATACCCTTAAAGATGGTTTTGGGAAATCGTTATCTTTTGTTTATTTCGGCATATTTCGATGGGTACTTAATGGATTTATGAAATGGCAGGGATGGTGACACAGGATATTCTATTTGTTATATCGGTCGTTAGAAAGGCTTGTTCGGGCACAGAATAACAAATATACCGCTTTTGAGCCCTGAATTCTGTTCGATAAAGAGACCGTCTACGATTTGCCTGCTAATAACTGCTGATTTGCTTCGATAATGCCGTCATTTTAAGAGCGGCAAATTTTTCCGGCATTTGGAAGATTTGTCCTTTCTAATAATGGCGGAGGGGGCATGAAAAGCGTACTGAAATTTCTTTTCAAATTTTTTAAGAGCTTTACAATCAGGGGCTTACAAGCCGGGAGGCCGGGGATATCTTTTTTGTGGCACGCCAATTGCTATTTGTCTTAAACGGTTAAAAAAAGCTTTTTGGAAAAGTAATAGATAAATATAAGGAGATGTAAAAATGAGTTTCGCATTAATGGCAGGTGTCACGGGCCTGCAGGCCCACCAGAGAATGCTCGATGTAGCCGGTAATAACCTGGCCAATGTCAATACTATAGGTTATAAGAGCAGCAGAATAATATTCTCAGAGCTGTTGGCCCAGGTTCTCAAACGAGCGTCTGCACCGACGTCTACGGTCGGCGGCAGTAATCCGCAGCAGATAGGCAGCGGTGTCCAGGTAGGTGGTATAAGCCCGGACATGGCTCAGGGTAACCTTATTAATACAAGTAATCCGCTGGATTTGGCAATAGAGGGAGAAGGATATTTTGTGCTCAGTGACGGCTCACGAAACGTTTACACACGTGCAGGTGCGTTTACCGTCGATGCGGACTCGAATTTGGTTGACCCATCTACAGGTTATATCGTTCAGCGTATCGGTACGGTGGGTGAAAGTGAAGGTTTTCAGACGCCCGGTGACACAAACACAAAGGTTCCTTACGATTTGGCGATACCGGCAACCGCGACCTCGGAGATAAAGGTATCAGGCAACCTAAGTGCCGATTCATCGCTTGCTGCGCCACAAACAAACATGATGAGATCTGGTACAACTTATACCAGCAGCGGCGGCAACGCTAACTCAGGCACGAGAATAAGTGACCTTGATCAATTTAGTGGAGCATTCGGTGCTACAGACATAGATGGCAAGCTTTATGTTTCGGGTGTCCAGCCCGATGGTACTCCGATAACGGATACCGTTGGTCTGGATGTGGACGTTAACACTACCCTGAACGATGTGCTTACGTATATAGGTACTCAACTTGGTGCCGCTAATGTGACAGCAAGTATATCGAACGGACGAATAGTAGTAACTGATAACGCCTCCGGTTACAGCCAGACGGACATATCGCTTTCATATACGGGTTCGAGTGACGGTACCGACTCTCTGACAGTGCCGGGATACTTTGAAATTGCTACTGTCGGTGGCGATGAAGTCAAGAATTTTAGTATTGTAACTTACGACTCTCAGGGCGGCTCACACGCTCTTTCAGGTGCTTTCGTGAGGACAGATACAATCAATCTCTGGGATATGGTCCTGACTTCAGTCAGTGGCGATGTTACTGAACTGACTTCCGGCAATCGGCGGATTGAGGGTATAGAATTTAATGGCTCTGATGGTTCTTTCGCGGGTTTAAATTCCGTTATCGGTGACACGGCCCAGTTTGCAGTGACATTTGCACACGATCCCTCAAATCCACAAGTCATTACGGTAGACATGGGTACTCAGGGGCAGTACAACGGCTTGACACAATTTGCAAGAGAGTCCACTGCGGTGGCAAAAGAACAAGATGGCTATCCACCGGGCGACCTTAGCTCCGTCTCGGTCAGTAATGAAGGTTATGTTATTGGTTCCTTCACAAATGGCGCTAAAATGAATCTTGCCACCATTCAACTGGCGTTATTCAAAAATCCATCAGCTCTGGAAAGTGTCGGCAATAGTTACTATATTCCATCGGCTAATTCCGGTGATTCGGTAGCTACACAGGGCATGATCGGTGGTGCCGGCACTATTCGTGGCGGGTCATTGGAGAAATCCAATGCTGATGTGGCAAGCCAGTTCGTTTCCATGATTCAAGCTCAAAATGGTTACCATGCTAACGCAAGGACCATTACGATTGCCAATGAAATGCTTAAAGAATTGACCAACCTTATAAGGTAGTGAAAGGGCCAATTTGGTACTTTAAGATAATATATTGACTCCTTTATTGTGGTGAAATTTCGATGCAACCCTGCCGAGATAGCAATCCCAGGCAGGGTTGACCTTTTTGGCCCTGGTCTTGACGATTGAGTGTCTCACGCTAAGATGCTTTTTCGTCTCAACTCAGTGCAATTTCATGCGTATATTACAAGTGAACAGTGTCCGAAAAACTATTGACAAGGGCTGCTGTCTGTTGTCTTATTTGCTGAAATTGAGTTTGAATATCGTGTTCAACCGCTCCTGGAGCGCCTCATGGGCAAAAAACAAAAGGCCAAAACTGAAAATTCGGGTAGTTCCAGCCCTGTTAAGAAAATTGCTATAGTCGGGTTGCCGAATACCGGCAAGAGCCAGGTATTCAATAGTCTGACGGGTGAGTATGCGTTGGTTGCCAACTATCCACTCACAACTGTAGAGATGAAAAGGACCAGATGTGAGATTGACGGCGAGCCGTATGAGGTCATTGATACCCCCGGCCTTCATTGTCTTTATATCCACTCCGAAGAGGAACTCATTGTCCGGGATATGATATTCACAGATGTACCGGATATAATCATCCAGTGCATTGATGCCAACCAGTTAAAACAATCACTAACTCTTACTGCGGACCTTCTGGAATTGGGGATACCCATGATAATATCGCTCAATGCAATAGATGAGACCGCAAGAAGGGGGGTATTGATAGATTCGGGCAGATTGTCGGGTCTTTTAGGTGTTCCTGTTGTCGAGTCAAGAACCGTAGATAGTGTTGACACGAGAGAACTAAAAGAAAGCTTAAGGAGTGCAAGGAGAGGCAAGTGGAACTTGCATTATGGCCAGGTGATAGATAAGGGGATATCGGATATAGAATCGGAGCTGCCCGAGCAGATGAGTTTTAAGCGAAAGGTGGCGGTTCTGCTGTTGCTTGCTGATCCGTTTCTGGTTGACTACTTGAGGGAGAAATACGGCCGGGAAAAAGTTGGTCAGTTGCAGAAAAAGGTAAACAAAATCAGGAGAGGATTCAGAGGAAATTTCGGTCGGGCTATAAACAAAAAGCGCGGTCAGTGGGTGACGGAGACTGCTGAAAATTCAACAAAAAAGCAGAAGTTAGCGCCGGGAGAGTTTTCCAGGGCCTTTGGCCGATTGAGCCGTCATCCGATTTTCGGACTTCCGATATTAGCAATCTTTCTGGTGACGACATTTTTACTTGTTACCTATGTTGCCGCCTTTTTGGAGGCACAACTCAGCGCTTTATTACTTGATCCAACGGTAGATTTTGTTGAAAGATTGTTTACGGCCGAAGATGAAAGTATCCGGTCGCAGTTTTGGCACGACTTTCTTATAGGCCATTACGGCATTTTGACTCTGGGTTTATTTAACGCTATAGGTACCATACTTCCCATACTTTCTGTATTTTTTCTTATGTTTGGTTTTCTTGAAGACATCGGTTATATACCGAATCTCTGCGTTCTAACCAAAAGGATTTTTGCCAGGATTGGTTTAACCGGAAAATCCATCATGCCGCTCGTCTTGGGCTTTGGGTGTAAGACTATGGCAACACTTACCACAAGGGGATTGCAGTCCAGAAAAGAGAAGTTTATTGCCGTCTATCTAATCGCATTTGCAATCCCCTGCTCTGCCCAAATGGGTATTGACATGGCGATATTCGGGAGGATTGGGATTAAGGCCTTTATGATTGGTTATGGAGCGTTGGTCCTTATTGAGTTATGTGCCGGGTTTGCCCTTAATAAGATTATAAAGGAGGAAGAGAAAAGCGATTTTATACAAGAGCTACCCGCAATTCGGATTCCCAGCCCGAAAGCCATAGCCACTAAAACCTATTATCGCTTGTATTGGTTTTTGAAGGAAGCCATTCCTATTTTTATCATTGCGGTAGCAGCACTGTTTTTACTTGATAAGACAGGTGTCCTCGATTTGACAAAAACTCTAATGAGCCCGATAGTGGAAGGCTGGCTTCGTTTGCCCCGTGATATCGTGGATGTCCTTATTCTTGCAGTTGCCAGACATGAAGTCGCTGCAGGTAGGACGTTAGAAATGGTGGATGCCGGTGAGCTCAATTATGTGCAGTGTATAGTAACTGTGGTTATCACTACGATGTTTGTTCCATGTTTTGCCAATGTGGTGGCAATGTGTAAGCAGATGGGAGTAAAGACAGGGCTGGCCATGGCTTTTGCTATAAATATCTCGGCCTTTATTCTGGCGGGAATTTTAAATTGGATCTTGATATTTACTATTGGGAGATGGGTTCTATGAGCAAAAAAAGGGAAAGAGACGAGTATCTTGAGCAGTTGTGGTATATGAAGGAGGAGGGAAAGGATTCTGTAGATGCTCTTAAGAGCGCCCTGGATACGGATTATGACGCAGATATAACTAATGAGTTGTTGTCTGAAGATTTGGTGAATCTAAGCGAAGAGATGAATTTGATAACGCTTACTGAGAAAGGTGAGGATTATGCGCAGCAATTAATTCGTGCGCACAGGCTCGCCGAGAGGCTGCTCCACAATGTTCTTGGCGGAGATTATGAATCAGGCGCCTGTGAGTTTGAGCATACGGTAACTCCCGAACTGGTGGACAGCATCTGTATTTTGCTTGGCCATCCCAGGGAATGTCCCCATGGAATGCCCATCCCGGAGGGGCGTTGCTGTCGGAATTCTTCTACAACAGCGCAAAGCTCTGTTATACCGTTGGTCGAATTAGCGGTAGGTCAGTCGGCGCGGGTTGCCTATATAAATTGCAAAAGCGACCAGCAGCTTCATAAAATAGACAGCCTTTGTATCCGGCCGGGAGCGGTTGTTACTTTGCATCAAAGATATCCGACTTATGTAATTGAGTGTGAAGACAGTAACATTGCCATGGATGAGGAGATAGCTTCTAATATCTGTGTGTGGCGTCAGCCTGAGCATATAGAGGAAGCCGGGGAAGAGGCGGTTGACAGGCCACGTAGAAGAGGGCGTGACAGATTCAGACACAGAAAGAAAGGCAAGTCTTAGAAAGAGCGGCTCGATAATCAGAGGCCGGGGGCCTTTTCACTCAGCCTTGCTTAAGATTGAGAGATTGTGACCTGCTCTCCCAAAACTGGATAATTTAGAGTGAGAAAAAAATTGTTAGAAGCCGGTTAGTTTAAGGAACCTGTTAACCTGGAGAAATTGAAATGGGTGAACACGATTATACGAGGCGTACTTTTCTAAAGGCAATGAGTTTGGGTGCGGCATCGCTCGCCCTACCGGGATGCGTGAGCGAAGCGCGACAGCTTGGTAGTGATTATTCCCGGAAAAAGCCCAATATCGTTTTAATTCTCGTCGATGACCTGGGTTGGCGGGACGTTAGCTGTTACGGGCCAACCTCCGGCGGATTCTACGAAACGCCGAATATCGACAGTCTCGCATCTGCCGGTATTCGTTTTACAGACGGCTACGCCGCCTGTGCGGTCTGCTCTCCGACAAGGGCGGCCGTGATGACGGGTCGCTATCCATCTCGCCTTGGTGTCACCGACTGGATACGTTCCCGCTTTCAGGGTGGTAAGATACCTGCCGATAAGAAGAATCCGACCGAATATGTCGGCGGCAAAAACAAAAAGCTGTTGTGTCCGTCAAACGCGCTGTGGATGGAACTCGAAGAGCTAACTATTGCCGAGGCCCTCGAATCGGCCGGCTATACATCCTGTCACATCGGCAAATGGCACCTTGGTGCCGACGACTGGTACCCGGACAAACAGGGCTTCGATTTCAACATCGGGGGCTGCGACTATGGCCAACCACCTACATATTTTGACCCGTATTTTCGAAAAGGCCAGGGCGATATACCGACATTAAAGCCGCGCCGCAAGGGTGAGTACCTAACCGACCGGGAAGGTGATGAAGCTGTAAGGTTTATCCGTCAAAACAAAGACAAGCCGTTCTTCCTCTATATGGCCCACTATGCAGTCCACACTCCAATCCAGGCCAAAAAGGACCTAACCGAAAAGTATAGCGATAAACCTCGATACGGCCAGAAGAATCCGGCCTACGCGGCGATGATTGAAAGCGTGGATGACGCCGTGGGCGAGGTTTGTTTCGTCCTCGACGAGCTTAACCTCACCCAAAACACGCTCGTTATCTTCACCAGTGACAATGGCGGTCTTTCAGGTGTTACCAACAACGCTCCTCTGCGTTCCGGCAAGGGCTTTCCGTATGAAGGCGGTATCCGCGTACCCGTGATTATTCGCTGGCCGGGCGTGATAGAGCCGGGAACGGTAAGTCACGAGCCGGTTACCAGCGTCGATTATTTTCCGACTGTTTGCCGGGCCGCGGGTGTTCCGCTGCCTGGCGACCGTGACATCGACGGCGTTTCGCTTGTTAAGCATCTTAAATCCGGCGGCGCCAACAAGCTTTCACGGGATGCAATCTTCTGGCATTTCCCGCATTATCGCGGGGGCATCGTGCCATACAGCATAATCCGGGCCGGTGATTGGAAGCTAATTAAGCGGTACGAGGGCAAAACTTTCGAACTCTTTAATTTAAAGACCGACCTGTCGGAAAAAAACGACATGTCACAGCAGCTTCCGGAGAAGATCAAAGAGCTTGATGCAAAACTGAGCGGATGGCTGCGGGCCACCGGTGCTAAAATGCCTAAGCAAAATCCGGCTTATCGACCGGCCGGTAAATCATAGAGCAAGAGAGAAGACTAAAAGAAGAAGTAAGCAGACAAATTACGAAGAAAGGGGAAATATTACTATGGTAAATTATTCACGCCGTGATTTTCTCAAAGCCGCAGGATTACAAGCTGCGATCTTTGCCATTCCGGGCTGTACAAACAATGCAAAACAGTCGGCTAATAAAAAATTAATAGAAAAGCCTAATATTCTCTGGATTACCTGCGAAGATATGAATCCATACCTGGGTTGTTACTGCGATACTTATGCCATCACGCCGAATCTGGATAAGTTGGCCGCAGAGGGTGTTTTATACACAAATGCTTATGCGACCGCGCCGGTTTGTGCACCGGCACGCTCATGTCTGGTCACGGGGATGTACGCTACATCTCTCGGCACACAGCACTTGCGCTCTGACGTAAAATTGCCTAAGCAGATTAAGTGTTTTCCTCAATATTTGCGTAAGTACGGATACTACTGTTCTAACAATTCCAAAAAAGATTACAACTTTACCGACATAGAAGTCTGGGACGAGTCAAGTAAAACAGCCCACTGGCGCAAGCGCAAGCCCGGCCAGCCGTTTTTCAGCGTGTTCAATTTCACTTCCACGCACCAGGGACAGATTAATGGCACCGATGAAGAGTTTTTCGCAAAGTACCGTTCAAAACTTAAACCTCAAGAGCTTCACGACCCCGCCGAAGTCCCGCTGCCGCCATATTATCCTGATACTCCCATGGTGCGCAAAATCTGGACCCGCTATTACGACTTGATTACCTTTATGGACAACCAGGTCGGTGATTTACTCGGCCAGCTCGAAGATGACGGCCTGGCTGATAATACAATCGTGTTCTTTTTTGCAGACCACGGTTTAGGTGTTCCCAGACACAAGAGAACTCTGTATGATTCCGGCCTGCATGTCCCGCTGATTATTCGCTTCCCCGCCCGATTTCAAAACCTCGCTCCGCTTAAAGCAGGCCGAAGGATCGACAGGCTTGTTAGTTTTGTGGATTTTGCACCGACGGTTTTGAGCCTGGCGGGATTGCCAAAACCCAACTACATGCAGGGCCGGGCATTCCTTGGTGTCTGGGCCGGCCAGCCGCGGGAATATATCTTTGGTGCATCCAGCCGGGTAGATGAGGTCTACGAGATGTCGCGGAGCGTACGCGATAAACGCTACAAGTATATTCGCAACTATATGCCGCATCTGCCGTATATACAGCCAAGCGAATATCCCGACAGGGCGGATATTATGAAGGAACTTCGCCGGGTAGTGAAAGAAGATGCCCTTAACGATACGCAGAAATTACTCTGGCAACCGGCCAAACTTTTAGAAGAGCTTTATGATACGTTGACCGATCCGCACGAGATAAATAACCTGGCTGACTCAGCACAGCATCAGCACATCCTCGAACGTATGCGCAAAGAGCACCGTAAGTGGATGGCTGCCACTTTTGATATTGGATTGCTGCCGGAGGGCCAAATGCACATTCAAGCTGAAGGCTCAACACCATATGAAATTGCCCAAGATCCACGGAAATTTCCTCAGCAGCGCATCTTAGAGACTGCACAATTGGTTAAACAAGGTCCCGAGGTACTGCCCAAACTTATCAAATTATTAGAAGACAACGATGCCGGTGTTCGATATTGGGCCGCTGTTGCTATCGGCGCACTCGGTGACGAGGCAGGATCCGCCAAAGAGGCGCTGACCAAGGCATTGACCGACGAAGATCCGGTGGTGCGATTCACAGCTGCCAGTGCATTGTGTAAACTGGACATGTGTGAAAACGCCCTCCCTGTGTTGGCCAAAGGTCTGGAAGACAAGCGGGAAACAGTTGTCTTACATGCGGCACGCGAAATCCAGAGCATTGGTGATAAAGCCCGGCCAATCGTCGAGCAGATAAAGCAAGCTCAGGCAGAATGTAAGAAACCGGATGGAACCTACAGGAATAATAATCACGCGATGTTTATCGACTGGGCTCTGAAATACGCTCTCCAAAATTGTCAGCTATAAATAACTTCGAGAATTGATTAGTTGGTTTGAGGCTGTGGGACCTGTCTACCGGGAGAAATATACTTTGTTATCTTTGAGGGCTGTATTCTGAATCCTGTTCTATAAATTCAATGTCTTGGATCTGTTAACAATTGTAGAAATCAGCCGTATCTGTGGCTGCGCAGGAAACGGGAGATGCCTTACTTTAGCTTAATAGGTACGGAACCACTCTCGTTAATATGGGCCATGAATGTTCTTAGCTCTTCCAGCATCTTCCGCATTTCCTCGGAGGTTTCAACAAGGCTTTCGTACAATTGCGCGTCATTTACCAGCTTGCCGGCCGAGCCCTTGCCGCTGTTTACTTTTTCCAGCGTTACTCGCATCTCCGCCAGCGTTTTGCCTAACTCCTCACTGGTTGCAACAATAGACGTAACGAACTTATCGACATCATCATCAAAGCCTTTCAAAAGTGTCGTGCCGGTAGCGGAGAACTTCCTAAATTCTTCGAACATATCTGTCGCTTTACCGGATGCACTGGACAGATTGGCCAGAATCGACTTGAAGTCATTTTTGCTGTTGGGATCACCGACAACATCGTTAAGGTTCTGGGCCAGAATCGATATTTTTACAACCAGTTCCTCCAGTTTTTTCTGGCTTTCTTCCGGAAAGAATTCACTGGTCATTCCGGTTGAGCCCTGAAGAAGTGTGTCGGCAACCAAAAAGGCATTCGGTTCATTGGGCGGGGGTATATTGGCGGGATCAACCTTGAGATCGATATAACTGCTGCCCAAACCACGCGTCATCAGTTTCACCTGGACATTCGAGGGAATCGTAGAGTGTTTTTTATCAATACTCAGAACGACCAGTATTTGATGATACATCTGACCGGTTTTCAAATCCCTGCGCGGCTTAGGATACTCGACACTCGTCACTCTGCCTATTTGGTAGCCGCAAAATTGCACGGGTGTATCCTTTTGTACACCGGGCGCGGTTGGAAATTGAACCCGGACCCGAAATGAGCTGAATTTGGTGACGGCACCCGGTAAATCTCGGAACTGAAATATCAGCCAAATAAGCGCACATAGTGCGCCTACTACGAAAACGCCTACGATTAAATTACGCCTTCTTTCAGAGGTTTCGTAATCACTCACTTTTTGCTTCCTTTCGAATTAATCCGGCCTTCCAGAAATAACTCCCTTATGGCACGCAAAGGATAGCCGCTTTTGTTGAGTTTTTTTATCAGCTTAATTCGCTCAATAATTTTCTCATCAAACATCCGTCTGCCGGTCGGCGTAACTTCCGTCGGTTCGAGCAGACCGACCATCAGGTAATATTGCAAAGACTGCCGGGAAATGCCAGCTTTTTTTGCGGCCGCACCTATTGGCATCAATTTTTTCTTGCTCATCTTTTCACCGTTCCAATATCCGAGTTTCCGGCTTTGTTTGCAAGGGCCAATAGAGAAGCCCTTACCTGCTCAAATGTCAGCCCTCTTACTGCCTCTTTGGGGCCTGATTTATCCGATTTCCCCCGGCTACGTGAAATCATAAGCACATAATCGAAGCCGGACGGAATCTGGTCCTGGCTTTGTCGAAAGGCTTCCCTCAGCAGCCGTTTTAAACGATTACGCATGACCGCATTGCCCCAGGATTTGCCGACAGAGACACCCAGCCGCGGATAGCCGAAATCATTTTGAGCCATGTACAGAGTAAGAATTCCATCACTGAAACGCTGACCGCGGTCCAAAACATCTTTGAACTGGCCGTTGCGAACGAGTCTCTTAATTTTCGGAAAAGAGAACCGCTTCAAAGTCCCACCATAAATTAATATTTGTCAGCCGATAAGCCCGATATTTCACCGTATCTTACCGGCTTCGAGATAAACTTATTTAACATCAGATTTTACGCCAAACATTCAATATAATCCACTAAAACACGAAGAAGCGATAAAATCTCTGCAAAAATTCTTTGTTTTACATTTTTTTGTTGACGCAATGCCAAAACATCTGTAGTTTCATAAAATAAGAGGATTTTTGCGAGAGCCGCTTCTTATGGGGTTATAAAAGCAGCTCAAAACGAGTTCCGCACGCATCGAAGTTAGCTACTCATGAACCGCGGGAAAAAAATATTTGCGCTAAATTTCGCGCCGATTAGGAGGTTAAAGCAATGAGTACGAAAACACTTCTCATCACGTTAGTTTCATTCGGTCTTTTGCTTTCTGCCGCGGCCGGTCGCTGTCTT
>JAABXR010000011.1:3729-3888 GCA_011776225.1 Phycisphaerae bacterium | reverse complement strand
TGTAATCTATGTCATGGTTTGGCAAAATTATGGGTGGCAGTGTCGGCTTCATGCTGGGTGGCCCGATCGGTGCACTGGTCGGTGTGTCTCTTGGCCATGCACTGATTGATGACAAGGCCCGTGCAAAATACGCTGAGTCGGGTCGAATGAGCGGTCAGG
>JAABXR010000011.1:1555-3697 GCA_011776225.1 Phycisphaerae bacterium | reverse complement strand
AGATGGTCGGGTCTGTGAAAACGAGATCAATGTCGTTCGCAGCTTCATGAGCGATAAATTGCGTCTTGACACTGCCGCTCAGCAATTTGCGATCAGTATTTTCAATGAAGCCAAGGATGATAAGACTCCTTTTGAGGATTATGCCCGGCAGTTCGGCCAGGTGTTCAATAGTGAACCGCAGCTGCGTATGATGTTTTACGAGATGCTTTTTTCGGTGGCGCTTGCTGATGGAGTGCTGCACCCTGCAGAAGAAAAAATCCTCCGCGGTGCACCGACGTTACTTGGCCTGCATGGTGATGTTTTCAATACCGTCAAACGTCAATTTGTCAGTGACTTGTCACACCATTATGCCATCCTTGGGTTGGAAGATGGTGCTGACATGAGTGAGGTCAAAAAAGCTTATCGCAAGCTTGTAAGCGAGTATCACCCGGATAAAGTAGTCTCCAAGGGGCTTCCAGAGGATTTCATCAAGTTTGCCGAAGAGAAATTTCGCGAAATTAATGAATCTTATGAGGCGATTCAAAAGGCTAAAGGTTAAGAATTTAGAAATAACCTTTGCCTTGAACCACTGGCCCTTAATCATGGAGCTTTTATGAACTACGGCATAACCAGAGAAGAAGCCATTGAACTCGTTAAAGGGCATGTCAAAACCGCCAATATGTTCAACCATTGCCTGGCAGCCGAAGCAGTCATGCGTAAACTCGCTGAGAGGGTTGGTGAAGATCCCGACAAATGGGGACTGGCCGGGTTGCTGCATGACCTCGATGCCGAAACTCATACGGATCTGGATGTTCATACCCGGGAGACTGCCCGAATTTTAAGTGAGCAGGGCCTAGACGAAGAGATTATAGAAGCGATCCGTCTTCATAACGAGCAGGCACACCCCGGAGAAAAGCGCAGCACGCAATTCCAGCACCTGTTGGCAGCCGGTGAAACGATTACCGGTTTGATCGTCGCAACAGCGCTGGTTTACCCGGACAAGAAGCTGGCGAGCGTCAAGCCCAAGTCGGTGCGCAAGCGTATCAAGGAGAAGGCCTTCGCCGCCGGCGCCAACCGGGATATTATCCGTGAATGTGAGGAAGGTGGAATTCCGCTCGATGAGTTTTGTAACCTTTCACTGGAGGCGATGCAGGATATTGCCGACCAACTGGGGTTGTCATAACAAGTGCAGTCAGGTTAGAATGCAGTAGTATTTTCAAGGAGGTTATCATGAAGCGTTACCAGAAACCGAAAGTCGTTGGCAGCAGCAACGTTCATCCATGCTGATAAAAGGGCCGGGGCTACCCGGCTTTTTTATTTATTAATTATAGAAGAGGACAACAGAATGCGTACATCCAACCCGATGATGAAAGAAAGCGTTTTTACACAGGCAATTTCGGGGACTGAAACCATGACCCTGCAAGGAGCCGTCAACAAGACAATTGCCCTTCTGGCACTGGTTGTTATCGGTGCAGGTTATACCTATACCTGGAATCTTTTTTACAATCAGGGGCCAGCTGCTACTCAGCCATGGATGATTGGCGGACTGATTGGTGGTTTTGTGTTTGCCATGATTACCATCTTCAAGGCGAACTGGGCACCTAAGACCGCGCCCCTTTATGCCGTTTTGGAAGGATTGGCCCTTGGCGGAATCTCTGCATTTTTCGAAGCACGCTATCCCGGTATTGTAATCCAGGCTGTTGGCCTGACCTTCGGGACCTTATTCGCATTGCTGTTTGCCTACAAATCCGGATTGATTCGTGCGACAGAAAATTTCCGGTTGGGTGTGTTTGCTGCAACGGGTGGCATTGCCCTGGTGTACCTGGTGAGCTTTGTCGGTCGGATGTTCGGCTGGCAGATGCCGATTATTCACGAATCTGGTCCGATGGGAATTCTGTTCAGCCTGTTTGTTGTTGTTGTCGCTGCTTTGAACCTAGTACTGGATTTTGATTTTATTGAGCGCGGCCATGGTGTTGCGCCAAAATATATGGAGTGGTATGCAGCTTTTGGCCTGATCGTCACGTTGGTTTGGTTGTATCTGGAATTGTTGAGGCTCTTGGCAAAATTAAGGGAAAGATAAGTGAAATAGACAATCGAGATAAATTCTGGCAAAATTTATCATCAACACCTTTTAATAACGCAACTCTAAAATGTAGGGGGATA
>JAABXR010000011.1:1304-1459 GCA_011776225.1 Phycisphaerae bacterium | reverse complement strand
GGAATTAAGCATACTTTTAAGGATTTATTTGGTCGTACGGGCCGCCCTCTCAATGAAGCAGAGAAAGGCTTTAAGCGTAAAGAAATCTTTTTGGCGATGATGCCGATTTCTTTTGCCGTAGGAAGTGAGGTCACTGTCACATCTATATCGATACA
>JAABXR010000011.1:0-1221 GCA_011776225.1 Phycisphaerae bacterium | reverse complement strand
ATGCTGAGATTGTTACTGTAGGTCGGGAGCCGACTGAAGCTCTTTTCTCAGAATTAAAGCGTTACTATAAATTTTTTTATCAGGCAAAGTTTGACAAGGTTCTTCATAAAGACCATGAAGTTGTCAAGTTTTTGGAATCGCCAAAAGGATGGTATGCAATCTCCTTCGGCGCAAAGGCAAATTTGAGCCATTTGAATGAAATCCATATAAGGGAAGATTTAAAGACAGGGGTCCGCCTTGGTTTGGTCTATGATGCCAAGCACGAACAAAACCCTCTTGTTTTGGCAGTAAAAGAATTTGNNTTAGCTATCAAAATAGATAAAGAAAAAGGCCGAAGAAAACTCCGGCCTTTTTTTATTTACTTATTTATAATTGAAAGTCTCGGATTTAATGAAGTGTCGACACCATAGCCTCAACTTCACTCTCCAACATGCGCCGGGCATGTTCTGTATAAGATACACCCATCAAAGTTACAAACTCATTTGATTCTACAATGGCAAAACGCTGCTCCAGCGGGATCTGCTTCCATAGATCAGTATCTTCCAAAAGGGCGACGATCTGTCGCCTTTCGAAAATCAATGACTGCAAATATTCAATATCGATAAATATCTTTTCCATAACATCCTCCCCATGCAGAAATTAATGGAAGTCTTTCCCAGAAAAGATTCTTGATCAACAATACAGCAAAAGTTGTTCCGAAAAAGAATTGACCGATTTAAACCATTGGCATTATATAAAAAGTGAAGTAATTTCGGGTTACTCCATCAAAGGGCTGAACAATTGGAAAGCCAAACTCCTCCTTTTTCAATGAAGCTTGTGCATAAATTGCCACAATGACATGCAAAAAGTGCATGATCTTCATGTTTGGTGAGGATTCTGCATGCCAGTATAGAAAGAAATGTTACAACTGTTTGCAACGGCATATGTTTATCATTATCATCTGTCGTTAGCTGTCAACGATAACATTTGATTGGATGCCTCTGAATGGCTGTTTCTGCCGAAAAGATTACTTTACTCAAAGAAGCCCAAATATTTTCCGGGCTCAATGATGAAGAATTGTCTTTTGTCGCTGCTAAAGTGTCGCTGCGTGAATACAAAAAGGGGCAGGTTATCCTTTATGAAGAGGATACCAATCGTTACATGTATTCGGTTATTCACGGAGAGGTAAAGGTCTTCTATACGACAGAGGAGGGTAAGGAGTCAGTGGTTGCCTTTCACGGT
>JAABXR010000177.1:16997-21108 GCA_011776225.1 Phycisphaerae bacterium | reverse complement strand
CAGGACTACAGGTGCTGTCTGGAGATTTACTACAGGCAGCGGACCTCCGCCACCTCCTCCTCCGCCATAATAAATGAAAACCAAAATAAAACATCGAGAAACAAATGATGAGATTAAAGACAGCACTAACAAAAAAAGATATTATGATTCTCCTTGTCTGTTTAATTTTTTTGGTGATAAACGTCGGGGCAATCAGCAACGGCGGCAGGATGCGTGCCAAACGTTTGCTTTGTCTTACGAATTTGAAGCAACTGACGCTGGCATGGGCGCAGTTTGCGAACGATAACGACGGTTTTATCGTCAACGGTGCGCCACTGGGGTCCACAGCATGCCAAGCCTACACACCTACGTCCGGAGACCACGCAAACGAAACACCGTGGGTAGGGAGAGATTGGGGCTACTTCTACAATCCCGGGCAACCAACACTCAAAGAATGCCAGGCAAGCGCTATCCGAGACGGGGCCCTGTGGCCATATAGCCAGGAGCTACAACTTTACCACTGCCCAACCGGTTATCCAACCGACATACGAAGCTATGGGATAATCGACGGTATGAATGGTCTTCGGAGATCAGGTACTGTAGCAGGGGTGCACTGGATTAAACATATGGAGCAGATTGTCAATCCGGGAGAAAGGATCGTTTTTATAGACGAAGGCTGGGTAACACCTGACAGCTTTGCTGTTGTTTTTAATCAGGCGTTATGGTGGGATGATCCACCCGTGCGGCACGGCGAGGGGACCGCCCAGTCTTTTGCAGACGGGCACAGCGTGTGGCACAGGTGGAAAGGTCGCTGGACGGTAGAATATGGGCTGGCCACTTACGGCATACACCCTCAAAACTTCTATCCTCCGGGGACACCCCTGCCCGATGGTACAATGGTGCCGGCTACAAGCGCAGACTACGAGGATCTATATTGGATCCAGAGGGGTTGCTGGGGGGAATTGGGTTATACGCCATAATCGGGTAATTCGGCCTCATTATTGACTTTCATTTCACATAATAAGCAAGTATTANNATACGCCGCCATAATCGGTCTTGGCCAACTTAGCATCATTATTGACTTTTATTTCGTTTGCATATCAGGTAAGATACACCGCGACAATTATCCATGATAACGCTTTCAGAGGGCGTATAATGCCACCTTTTTATGGAGGAATACTGTTATGAAAAATACAAATGAAACAGAACCACTGAAATTTTCACGCAGAGATTTTATGAAGACATCGGCGGCGGTATCGCTTGCAACACTGGGGGCAGGAGCGAGCAAGATATATGCGGGAGGCTCGGACACGATACGTCTCGGTCTTATCGGCTGCGGCGGCCGGGGTACGTATGATTCAACGAACTGTATGAAAGCAGCCGAGGGCGTTGAACTGATAGCTATGGGTGACGGATTCAAGGACCGACTGGATAATTCGCTCAAACAGCTCAAGAAAAATCTGGGTGAGAAGATTAAGGTAACTGAAGATAAATGTTTTGTCGGTTTCGATGCCTATAAGAAGGTGGTTGAGTGCGATGATGTTGATATGGTCATTTTGACGGAGCCACCGCACTTTCGGCCGGAACATCTCAAGGCGGCGATAGAGGCGGGCAAGCATGTATTTATGGAAAAGCCGGTCGCTGTGGATCCGGTCGGGGTTCGCTCGGTGATTGCCTCGTCGGAATTGGCGGACAAGAAGAAACTGACGATAGTAGCCGGGACACAAAGCAGACGCATGGCACATATTATGGCGGTGATGGAGCGGATTCATAACGGGGACATAGGAAAGATTGTCGGCGGGCAGTGCGTGCGAATCGGGGGCGGGATGCTGACCTGGAGGGAGGATACGAAGGTACGGAAGCCGGAGTGGTCGGACATGGAGTGGCAACTCAGGCGTTGGCTGTTTATTACGTGGCTTTCTGGGGACTTTATCACGGAGATGCACATCCATAACCTTGATTTGATAAACTGGGCATTGGATTCACATCCTGTCCGTTGCTTCGGGCTGGGAGGGCGTGAGGTGAGAACGGGCCCGGAATATGGCAATGTCTTTGACCATTTTTCTGTCGAGTACGAGTATCCAAACGGCGCACGCATCGAGTATATGGGCTCGCAGATAGACGGTTGCAGCTTTCGCAGCGACGAGCGAATAGTTGGTACGAAAGGGACGGCTATAATAGACCGTGCGAACACTATTATCGAAGGACAAAAGCCGTTTAAATACGATGGTCCTTCGCCCAGTCCTGTGATACGGCAACATGCCGACCAGATTAAGGCTATTCGGGGAGGTAAGCGGCTCAATGAGGGCAAGCGGATAGCGGAGAGTACGATGACGACGATTATGGGGCGGATGAGTGCTTATACCGGGCGTGCGTTGAAATGGGACTGGGCGATGAAGGCTTCTAAGCTGGATTTGCGGCCGGAGAAATATGAATTTGGCGATTTACCTTTGCGGCCGGTGGCGGTCCCCGGAAAGACGAAGCTTGTGTAAATCTATTATTGAAGAATATGAAAGGAGTACTTTATGAAACGGTATTTCACGGTGACTTTGGCGGTGGTTTTGATCGCGACGTTATTGACCGTAACCACCGGGGGACAAGAGAAACAACAAAAGCCGATTGTTCCCAAGGAGAAAACAGTTCTCTGGAACGGCACAGATTTTACAGGCTGGAAACTTTTCGTGCGTGATCCTGCTCATGATGTTACCAAGACATGGTCGGTCAAGGACGGTGTGATTAGCTGTACGGGCCAGCCGGCCGGTTATATGAGGACGGAGGTGGATTATGCCGATTACCTTCTCCATGTAGAGTGGCGGTGGCCCGGAAAAGGCGGCAATAACGGTGTCCTAAACCATATGGTCGGTGAGGATAAGGTGTGGCCAAAGAGCCTCGAATGCCAGTTGGCCTCGGGCAATGCCGGGGACTTCTGGGTGATTGGCGGCTTTGAACATAAAGAACATGCCAGGAAGGACAAACGAGTTAGAGGGCGCAATGTTAAGAAACTGAAAAAGAGCAGTGAAAAGCCGCTCGGTCAATGGAACTCATACGATATTATCTGTAAGGACGACTGGGTAGTAGTGCTGGTCAACGGCGTATTGCAAAATGTGGCGACCAAGTGCTCATGGAGATCCGGTAAGATTTGCCTGCAAAGCGAAGGGACGCCGATTGAGTATCGTAACATTTATATCGAGCCGGTCGAGTGAGTAATCACTATTTTCAATATTGTATATTAAATCTTTGACACTGGAGGGAAAACGATATGAAAACGAGAACGGGATTCGTGAAAAAAGATGTTTTTGTTGTTCTGGGCTGTATTGTTTTTATGCTGATGTCGCTCGGAGCCATCGTAAATTGTTTCAGCGAAGAGGCCAAAAGATTGAAAAGGCGCTCGGTTTGTCTTAGCAATCTGAAGATGCTGACTTTGGCGTGGATTATTTATTATGATGATAATGATGACAAGATTGTTAACGGTGCAGCAGGTATCAGTCGTCCGAACGAGCCTGCGTGGGTAGGCAGGGACTGGGACCCTAATTATATGCATGGGAAACGGTTAAGTAAGAAAAAACAAATAGCAGTAATCAAAGCAGGTTTGCTATGGCCATATCACAAGGATGAAAAATTGTACAAGTGCCCACAGGGCCAAAAAGGATACAACAGAACATATTCTATAATTGATTGTATGAACGGTGTTCCTCAACCGGACAATCCCCACGGGAGAGGCCCCAAAGAGGTTATGAAGAAGTTGATTATTAAACAGAAGTCACAGATTAGAATTTCACATCAAAAGATAGTTTTTATTGACGAAGGCTGGGCAACTCCTGGCAGCTATGGTGTTTACTACGATAAGGAGAAATGGTGGAACCCACCTCCCGTTCGACATGAAGACGGGACAACCGTTTCGTTTGCAGACTGTCACGCTGAATACTGGAAATGGAAAGGTGAGGAAACAATAAAGCTTGGCAAAATGACGGGCCCTACACAGCTCCACCAACACGTTGAACCTAAAACGGTTGATGGCAAGTATGATTTGCATAAGTTGCAGTGGATAGTGTGGAAAATGGGGTATTATAAACCAAGTGTGTTTGATGAGTAAGCACTTTCTCACATTTGCTAACTTTAGATAATGAAAGGT
>JAABXR010000177.1:6554-16983 GCA_011776225.1 Phycisphaerae bacterium | reverse complement strand
TTTCTTAAGGTGGTAGGTGTTGCGGCCGGGTCACTTATAATGCCGGGGCTTACGTTCGGAAAGGAAGAATGGCGCAAACCCAATGTTGTGCTTATCTTTACGGACGACCAGGGGACGATTGATTTGAATTGCTACGGGGCAAAAGATTTGCATACACCGAATCTTGACCGTCTGGCCCGCGAGGGGACACGATTTACGCAGTTTTATGTCGGGGCGCCGGTGTGCTCGCCTTCGCGGGCGGCGTTGATGACGGGCCGATATCCCCAAAGGGCGGGTGTGCCGGGGAATGTATCATCAACGAAAGGCCATGCGGGTATGCCTGCCGGGCAGGTGACGATTGCAGAGATGCTGAAATCGGCCGGGTATGCAACGGGGCACGTGGGTAAATGGCACCTTGGATATACACCTGAGACGATGCCAAACGAACAAGGCTACGATTATTCGTTCGGGCATATGGGGGGCTGCATCGATAATTACTCGCACTTTTTCTACTGGCAGGGGCCGAACCGACATGACCTGTGGCGAAACGGCGAAGAGGTATGGCACGACGGGGTATTCTTCGGTGAACTTATGGTCGATGAATGTAAGAAATTCATAGATAAAAACAGGACGAATCCATTTTTCCTTTACTGGGCGATTAATATGCCGCATTATCCACTGCAGGGAACGGAGAAGTGGCGAAAGAAATACAAGCATCTGGATGCGCCGCGGCGGATGTACGCGGAATTTGTTTCCACCACCGATGAGATGATAGGCAATGTCATTACGTATATCGATAAGCTTGGTCTGCGGGAGGATACTATAATAATCTGGCTCAGTGACCACGGTCATTCAGTGGAGCAGCGAACGTTCGGCGGAGGCGGGAGTTCGGGAGATTTTCGCGGCCATAAGTTTACATTGTGGGAGGGAGGCATTCGCGTGCCGTGTATCATATCGTGGCCCGGCCGTGTTCCGCAGAATACAGTTCGAGACCAGATGGCCATCAGTATCGACTGGATGCCAACGATAGCTCAATATTGCAATGTAAGACAACACGAACCCAAGATAGACGGCAAGAGTATTGTCTCAGTTATTGAATCCTCGGGCGCTGCTTCGCCGCACAAGGTGCTGCACTGGGAAACGGGCAAACACTGGGCGGTGCGTGAAGGCGACTGGAAACTGGTTCACGACGGGCCGGCGACTGATTACAAGGGGCGGAAGATCGCCAAGGTCAAAGACTTCCTGAGTAATATGGCTAAAGATACGACCGAGACCAAAAACCTCGCTAAGTCTTATCCTGATATCGTTAAACGATTGACCAAACTGCATAATGAGTGGGTCCGAGAGGTGAAAGAACAATAGGTCCAAAAGGAGATTTATAACCTCTATATTAACGGCCAGCAGCTTTTATCATCGAATTCGATTAACTGAAGGCTTTTCGCAAGACGTCGAGACTTTTAGGAATGGCCGTCTTGTAATCTTCATTTCCCTCGAATTCAAGCGAGACATAGCCTCGGAAGTTATTTTTGCGCATAATCTTTGCGATTCTGGGATAATCCAATTCGAGTGTGTACCACAAACCGCCTCCGTAGTACATTTTTGCGTGCATAAAGACAGTGTGCGGGGCGCATTGTTCGAGCTTGTCGTATGGGTCTTCGAGGAAGTTGCCGGTATCAAGCAGGACTTTCAGCCAGGGCGAATCAACGGCCTTTACGATTCTCAAAAGACCCTGCGGCGTTCGCGCCAGGCCCCAGTGGTTTTCCAGGCCGAGGATTACGCCGGACCTGGCGGCATCCGGCAGGCATTTTTCGATACTGTCAATGACCCACTTGAAGCCATCGTCATCTGTGTAACCGGGCAGTGGCTTTTCGATGCCGCGATTCTTCATCAAATCATCGAAGCTTTTGCTCGTGCCCCATGTGCCCGTGTTGAGGCGTATGACAGGGATGCCGAGTTTATAAGCAAGGTCGATACATTTTATAGTGTGCTCGATGTTCTTTTGCCTGTATTGCTTATCCGGTGAGAGGAAACGCTGGTGGATTGACAAGCAGCACAGGTCGACGCCGTTGATGAGGGCACAGCGTTTGAGGTCCTGAAGATAATCATTAGACTCGCTTGTCATCTGTCTTTGCAGTATCTCAACACCGTTAAAGCCCATGCGTGCGGCTTCTTCTATGCAGGTTTCGATTGGGAGCTTCAAGTTTCTTTTGAACCGCCAAAACGAATACGTGGAGACGGCTATAGGATTTGGCCTGTCGTTTTTCTCAGTTGTTTCGGACGCCGGGGCAGCCTCAGTTCGAGAAGTAAAGCCGGAATTCATACCCAGGGCAACTGCTCCTAAAGAGCTTGTCAAGAAGTTTCTGCGATTAATTGATTTCATATTATGTCTCCTTATGTAACTTAGGCAAAAGGCTGAGTCTGTGGAGGGGGTGAGGCGTTAATTTCAGCAGCTAACTGAACGAATTTAGGGATAGTATAATCAAAGAAACGCTTATAGCTTTCGCAGAAATAGCTTTCTTTTCCGAAGCTTTCCCTGTCAAAGGGTGCTCTGTCCTTCATGCAGCCGCCGCGGCAGATGGCGAGATGGCGGCAGACGAGACACTTGTTGCAAAGGTTCTGCTTGGCTCGCGCGAAGGCGCGTTTCTTGCTGCTTGCGGCGAGCTTTTCTATCGGAGTCTCGAAGATATTTCCCAACCGCCATTTCGGCTCTACAAAGAAGTCACAGGTAAAGGCGTCACCGGTATGCTCGATGACGATATACTGGCTGCACTGTTTGTCGAACGTGCAAATCGTATGTTTTCCCGCGACGTAATACGAGAGCACGGAATCGAAGTCGCGAATACTTAACTTCGTGGGGCCGTATTCGTACCAGCGGTCAAATATACGACATAAAAATTGGCCAAACTGGTCCGGGGTGATTGAGAAATCGGTAACCTTTCCCGTTGTCTGATCCAGTTCGACGCAGGGGATGAACTGGAGAAACTTTACGCCATTTTCGACGAGAAAGTCAAATACCGCATCGGGATGATTGGCGTTTATATTGTTCAGCAGTGTTAGGGTGTTAAATTCGACTTTATGCTCCTTGCAGGTTTTGATTGCCCTAAGCACTTTATCAAAAGTGCCGGCGCCTGAATTGTCGAGACGATAGTAATCGTTGAATTCTTTTGGGCCGTCAATGCTGATGCCGATAAGAAAATTGTTTTCGTGCAGAAACGGGCCCCACTTGTCGTCAATCAGGACGGCATTTGTTTGCAGCGAATTTCCCACCTGCTGGCCGGGGCTGCCATACTTTTTTTGCAGTTCCACTACTTTTTTGTAGAAATCCAGGCCCATCAGCGTAGGCTCACCGCCCTGCCAGGCAAAGCCGGCCAACGGGAATTTAAGCTGCATATAGTCTTTGACGAGTTTTTCAAGGACTTCATCGCTCATTCGCTGTCGGCCCTGACCAACGTCAGAGGGCCTGTGCTTGTAGAAGCAGTATTTGCAATCAAGGTTGCAATCGGAACCGGATGGTTTGATTAAAAGAGTAAACGGCTGCATTATTTTCTGAGTCCCCCAAGTATTTTGCTGAGCTTTACAACGATTTCTTTGTTTTCGGGCAATTCAGATATGTTTACGTTCTCATGGGGGTCGGTTTTGTGGTCGTATAACATCCTTGCATATATTGTGTCGTTCTTTCTGCGCCATTCGGTATAGCGGTAGCGGTCGGTCTTGATCGAGTCACCGTTGTAATACCGGCTAAAGACAGCTTCCTTCCAGGGCATATTCGGATTTTTCATCAGAGGTACAAAACTTTTTCCATGGAGGTGCGCAGGCAACGGCAGATTGCATAGTTGGCAAAGAGAAGGATATATGTCCAGATACTCGGTCAGGGCATTTGTTTTCTGTCCAGCTTTTATGCCGGGAGCAGTAACGATTAAGGGCGAATGCAGAGAAGTTTCGAAGTTGCAATGTTTGCACCATAAGCCGTGCTCACCGAGATTCCAGCCGTGGTCGCCCCAGAGAACTACGATTGTGTTTTTACGTAGGCCCAGGCGGTCAAGTTCACTTAGGACCCTGCCAATCTGGGCATCAGTGTAGCTAACGCAGGCATAATAGCCATGGATGAGTGTGCGGGCAAGCTCGTCGGAAAGTGAGCCCTTCGGTGGAATACCTATATAAGCCCGCAATTCGCCCCAGTTGTGCAGGGCCGCATCAGGAGCGCCTTTTGGCCTGAAAGGATTGTCGGCAAGGTCAATTTTTTCTCTCTTATATAAATCCCAGTATTTTTTCGGAGCGTTAAAAGGCAAGTGAGGTTTGAAGAAGCCCAGCGCAAGGAAAAAGGGCTTATCCATATCCGCCAATCGCTTCAGGTCAGAGATAGCCTTGTCAGCAATCATTCCATCGAAATAAGCGTTATCGGGGACATCGGCAGACTCGAACGCAGGTCCTTTGCCGCGTTGGTTTTTACTGGCGAGTTTCCTGCTTTCTTCAAGAAGGTAATTCTGCCAGGGTCCTTTCGGGCGCCATGGATCCTCGCTCCAGCTATCCCTGCAATCGTTCGAATGGTGGAAGACTTTGCCGTTTGATATGGTGTGATATCCATTGTTTTTGAAGTGCTTAGGAAGACTTAATGCGCCCGGCAGGTCCTTCTCCGCCCAGACGCTGTAATTGATGAACCTGTCTCTTGTCGGCCTGACGCCTGTTAGAAGGCTGGCGCGCGAGGCACCACAGACGGGGACCTGGCAATAAGAACGAGTGAAAAGGACACCGTCTGAGGCCAAACGGTCTATGTTTGGAGAGAGCATTTGTTTATGGCCGTAGCAGCCAAGCTGAGGCCGCAGGTCGTCAACGGCGATGAAAAGGACGTTAGGTTTTTTGCTTTGGCCTTTCTCAGCGGCTAAAAGTACACGCGGCAATCCCAGTGAAGCCGTTCCCAAGCTAACGGCCTTTAGAAAATCGCGACGTGTGTAGTTGGATGTGTTCATCAATTTACTCCTCGTTAATATTACAATAGCATTAAATTGTCGGGCTTGAGTGCCGGCCTTTAGGAACGACAATAATAGAATTCAATTCTTTTGGGGCTTTTTCTTTGGCTTTTTTACGTTACGGCTTTTGTGGAGGTTCACGGCTATCTCAGCCTGCATTCCACGGTCGCCCTGCTGCTTCATCCACGCGTCGAGCTTTTTTCTTAGCGATGCAAGGAGCTTTTTATTCGTTGGGTCATCTGCAATATTGTTAAGCTCGTAAGGGTCTTTTATGATGTCGTACAGCTCTTCGGCCGGGCGATATTGAAACATCTTTACACGCTTAGCGGCAAATGAATCAGTTTTGGCTTTTTGCTTCCACGAGCCCCACATGCTGTGGCCAATCTCTTTATAGTCATGGCCGTGAGTGGTAACGCACTGGAACATACCATCAGGATTGAGATTGCGGATGTATTTGTGAGTTTTCGTTCGCAGGGAGCGGATAGGATAGGCCCGGCCGGAAATAATACCGCGTGTTGTGTGGGTGCCGAAAACTACATCGTGATGCTTTTTTTTGCGGCCGAGCAGAACAGATAAAAAGCTTCTGCCGTCGATGTCCTCTGCAGGTTTGCCTCCTGCAGCCTCAATGAAGGTCGGAAGTACGTCTACAAAGCTTATCATGGCGTCGGTGGTTGTTTCGTGTTTTATCTTGGCGGGCCAGCGGACGATAAAGGGTACGTGCAGGCCCGCATCGTAACAGGACCACTTTGCGAATATGTCATAGCCGTGGTCAGAAGTGTATACGAACAGCGTGTTTTGCTCCAGGTTATGCTTTTTCAACAAGTTAAGCACGCGACCAAGCTCGGCATCCAAGAGGTCAATATCAGTGTAGTAATTGGCGAGCTGCTGCCGGGTCTGTTGGGTGTCGACCTTGTTTGGCGGGACAAGGACCTGTTCCGGTTTGTACCCACCTTTTTTGTGCGGCCCATGCGGTTCATGCGAGGCGACTATAAGACAGAAAGGCTCATCGCTTTCAAGCGTCATAAAGTTTTCGATTTGTTTTGGCTTTAAGCCCATATATTCAAAAGGAAACTGGTCCTTCGGTTTTATATGGGTTTTGCCGGCAAGGCCAACGCGATAGCCAAGGGATATTAGGTAATACGGTAGTGTTTTTATGCGGGATTTTATCCTGCTGTGGTTCGGATGACAGCCGTTTCGATGAGGATATAGGCCGGTGTACAAAGCGGAGCGACTCGGAGAACACATAGCGGTTGGGGTAAAGGCCAGGTTGAACTTGAGGCCTTCTTTTGCGAGGCGGTCGGTGTGAGGGGTGCGGATTACATTGTTGCCATAGCAGCCCACGTCGTTGATGCTCTGGTCGTCAGCAAGAAATAAGACGATGTTGGGTTTGTCCTTAGGGATTTTACCGGTGGGCTGATTTGCAGCACTTGTAGATCCCAGAATTACAAGCGAGGCAGTACCCAGTCCCACTCTTCTTAGAAAATCACGCCGGTTTAAATTTTCATTTGTAGCATAATTCATTTCGGCAACAATATACCACAAAGTGACTTACTTTGCTATTATTTTAATCCTTGTATGAGCAGTAGCAGCGGTTACTTTTGGATTTTGAGTCTTATTCTATCAGCTGAGCGGGTGTGCCGGGCAAGGGAACCGGCTTCAATCGCAGCGGCAATTTGCTTGAACTTTGGGACAGCATAGTCGAAGAACTGTTTGTAGCTTTCGCAGAAATAGCTTTCACAGGTTTGGCCGGCAGTGTTTAATCTGGCCCTATCTTTCATGCAGCCGCCCCGGCAAATATCAAGGTGGTTGCAGAGCAGACATTTGTTGGGCAGATTTTGCTTGTCGCGGGCAAAGGTACGCTTTTTACTTCCTGAAGCGATTTTGTCCAGGGGTGTTTCCAAAATATTTCCCAGGAACCATTTCGGCTCTACGAAGAACTCACAGGCGAAGCAGTCGCCGGTGTGCTCGACAACAACAAAACCGGCACACTGCCTGCTGTATGTGCAAATGGTGTTATTGCCGAGACAATAATATGTAGTCAATGAATCAAACTCACGGATGTTTAGCTTTTCGGTGCCGTATTCGTACCAGCGGTCGAATATTCTGCATAAAAATTCGCCGTATTTTGCCGGGGTAATTGAGAAGTCCGCCAACTTGCCGGAGGCCGGGTCAAGCTCGACGCAAGGGATGAACTGTATATATGTCAAATCATTATCGACGAGAAAATCAAATAGCCGGTCTGGTTGCTGTATGCTTATATTGTTTAACAGGACAAGGGCACTTAATTCAACCTCATATTTTTTGCAGGTTTTAATACCCCTCATCACCTTGTCAAAAGTACCAGAGCCGGAATGGTCTAAACGATAGCGGTCGTGAAATTCTTTTGGGCCGTCGATACTGATGCCGAGCAGGAACTTGTTTTCGTGGAAGAATCGACACCATTTGTCATCAAGTAAAACACCGTTGGTTTGCAGTGTGTTGCTTATTTGCTGGCCGTGGCTGCCGAATTTTTTTTGTAACTCTACCGCCCTTCTGAAGAAATCCAGGCCCATTAACGTAGGCTCACCGCCTTGCCAGGCAAAGCCGACAACAGGGAAACGAAGCTGCATATAATCTTTGACGAGTTTTTCGAGCACTTCATCGCTCATTCGCTGCCGGCCCTTGCCGAATTCGGGCGCTCTTTCTTTGTAAAAACAGTATTTGCAATCGATGTTGCAATCTGAGCCGGAGGGTTTGATTAAAAGAGTGAAAGGTTGCATTTATTTTTCAGTCATTCGGCGTTTCTGTAACCACTTTTGGGCCCATTGGCGGGCCTGCGAAAGTGTCTTCAATTTTCCTTCCAATTGGGCGATGTACATTTCCTCAGCTAACTGGCCCAGGGCAGGTCCCGGGACGGCACCTAATCTAATTAAGTCGTGGCCGGATAGCAATGGTTTTGGGCGGAGTTCAACATCGCCGAGGTCCTTTATTCTTTTACGTAACCTACCCAAAGCAGCAATACCTTTGGCGCCATCAGGTGTGGCCTTTTGAATAGCTCTTTGCAGTTCGTAAAGGTTCCAGAAATACGGTTCTGCAAGAATCATTTTCAAGCGGCTCAGGGGCATCCTGTCGTCGAGGAGTCTGCCTCTGTTTGCAAGTAAAAATTTTATATGCTTGTTTTGACTTCTGCTAAGTTTTAAGATTTGATGCTTTTGGCGTGCAAAATCGGTTGGGCAGCCGGCGAAAAGTGAAGCCAGTGCCAAGGCGAAATCAACTTTCTTTCGGAGCTGAGCCAGTACGCTAACCGCGAATTCGGCGTGTCTGGCGGAGAAGCCGGGAAAAATGGCTTTTGCAAGACCAGTTTCGGCCAGCATCGCGGCCCCCACAGAACGATTTGGATCGACCAGTATCGCTTCCAACTCTATCGCGATTCGTTCGCCGCTTATTTTAGTAATCTTTTTTGCGTTGCGGCAAATTTCCGACCATGTGGCCGGCTCAATATCAAAGCCAAGCTGAGTGGAAAATCGCACGGCCCGCAACATTCGCAGGTAATCCTCGCCGAAGCGTTCTTTGGGTTTGCCGATGGTTCGTATTAGTCCTTTTTTGAGGTCGGCCCGTCCATCGACATAATCGATTACCTTATCTTTGACGGGATCGTAGAACATTCCGTTTATGGTAAAGTCTCTTCGGCTTGCATCTTCAGCAGCGTTTGCAAACTTGACAACGGACGGGTGCCTGCCATCAGCATAACCGGTTTCGGTCCTGAACGTGGCCACTTCAACCTGCCGACCTTCGAGCATAACGATAACGACGCCAAATTTTGCTCCGACTTTCAAAGTGCGTTTGAACAATCCAATTACTTCTTTGGGCTGTGCGTCAGTAGCAACATCATAATCTTTAGGGCGTTTGCCTAACAACATATCCCGGACGCAACCGCCAGCCATCAATGCCTGGAAACCATTGCGGTTTAGTCGCCTGATTACCTTAATAGCTGCCTGTTTGTTTGTCATTGGCTTATCTTTTTTAATATAGTAACGGCCATAGTTCCCCACTGGCGCCTGTCTATCACGCGGAATACGCCATATTGCTCCAACAATTCCGTGGAACGGTTAGCTCTCACTACAACAATTCCATCAGGGACAACCTGAGAGTTTAACATATCCAGTAAACTACTCAAAGGCGAATTTGGGCCGACATCTTCCGTGCAGGAATAGGGCGGGTCAACAAAAACAAGGTCATACTGCCCCTCATTAATCGGCGCACCCACACTGAAGGCGTCAGCCTTTATCAGTTTTGACTTCTTAACAAAACCGGCTTTATCAATATTCTTTTTTAGAGTCGCAATAATCTTCGGGTCCTGCTCTACGAAAGTAACAGAAGCAGCCCCCCTGCTCAATGCCTCAAGGCCCAGAGAGCCAACGCCGGAGAACAAATCAGAAACAACCTTGCCTTCCGGCAGTTCATACTTGTAAAGGACGCTGAACAGCGATTCCTTGACCCTGTCGATGATGGGCCGGGACACCTGCGTTTTCGGGCTGAGCAATTTCATTCCTCGTTTTGTACCGGCTATGATTCTCATGGCAGTACAATATACTCTAACAATTCATCTTGGGCGAGAAATTTTGCTCTGATTCAACGCGGAAGGATTCAAAAAAATGATTGCAGCTAAGTCTGTAAAGTTTATAATTTATAAATCAATCATTTAGAAAAATCGATAAACATCTCAATTAACTTTTTTCGGAGAATGTGGAATGAACAAGGATTTCGTGCTCTTCAACCTTCGCGAAGCCCATCAGGCCCTGCAAAGAATAATAGGAGATATAGAGTCGCAACCTGACTACGCTTACGGAGAATATATAGTCGAAATGACGCATCTATATCACCACGTGAACACTGCATGGAATGAACAGAATGTTAACTCCGAACGTGCCAAGAAATGTAATGAGGAAGACTTCTTCAAATGGAGACAGTTTCCTAAAGACGATATCGACTTATCAAAATGATCGCTTTTTTCAACTATCAATCTCAAGTCACAGTATGGAATAATTAGAAACAGTGCTGGCAGTTACTACACGCCAGGGTCAATTCCATCGGGAAGGTGAACTTGACAATTACAGATTCTAAAGGGATTTTAAATATGGATTACGAAAAAACAGAACCATTTACCGGAAATATGGATAAGGCACTTGAAGTTGCAAAGAATGTGTTTATTCAGCACAACTTTCAAATTGAACGCGATAGCGATTCAGAGGTTGAGTTTACGGGGCCGGGTATGTTAAGTTCCAGACAAAATCCCCTCGTCGGTATCTCAAGGATTTGTATTCGTGGAACCAGAGACAATCTTTCGGTTGAAGCGGAATTCGGGGGGATTCGAAGGCTTACAAAGTATCTGGTGCTCTTTATCTTGGGACTTGCGATATTCTTTTTGTTGTTTTTTGGAATCATTTTTTCTAAACAAGGCCAATCCCTTAACAAAATAATCTTAATCTCATTGGCTCCCTTTA
>JAABXR010000177.1:6153-6471 GCA_011776225.1 Phycisphaerae bacterium | reverse complement strand
AGTACGACACTAAATCAAGAGTGCCTGCATCTGGACGGCACACTTTCGGAATTTGTCGGCTGGGAGAGTTACAGTCTTCCATTTGGGGCTGCGGCGTTTCATATACTTACAATAGTCGTCTAATTTGACGCAAAAGAATACATACCTGTTATGAGAATAGTCATAAAAGTCCCTGCCGTTGAAATCAACATCGACGTTATCGACTTTGTATGCAAAAACAAAGATGGCCTGATGGTCCGGGCCGAAGACCTGCTGCCAACCGGTCAAACCATCTATATCCTCGGTCGTTACCCAGCATTCAAGCCCTGTTAATTTAGC
>JAABXR010000177.1:0-6100 GCA_011776225.1 Phycisphaerae bacterium | reverse complement strand
AAGAAATCGAAGGTCTTAATCCTGGAATCTGCTAATGTCGCACGTTTTTGTTCGTCAGCAACAACATATTGGATGTGATTGTCCCTCAGCCAGTTTTCGAAGGCCCTCTCGTAATGATTTGGGGCACAATCTTTCATTTTCAACCGTATTGAAAACGTCTATACACATTCCAAGTAGACAATTGCGACAATCGTCGCCAGCAGGTTCTGTATGACGTGCATAGCAATGGGTATATAGATAGAATTAGTTTTTATACGAGCCCATCCAAGAATCAAACCACCGGTAAAGATGCTAACTATGATAACAAAATTATACTGAACATGAAGCGCCGCCCAGGCAAGTGAAGTTATTATCACTGCCGCTACAGGTCCCGCCCTTGAATTCTCAATACCCTTGAACATAAAACCTCGAAACAAAACTTCTTCATACAGCGGCGCCGCAATGATGAAAGCCAACCAAAGCAAGGGTGTAAAATGAGCGGTTTGATACGCATTGATCATGAAGTCCGAAACGATGGGCTCTCCCAAAACAGAAGTCGCAACATCGGCACATACAATATATAACAGAAGAATCAAGGTCCATTTTGCGAACTGTTTCCAGCTTTTTCTGTTTAAAGAAAAGTATTCCTTAATTGTGATGTTTTTTCGAATTTTAGCAAAAAGCAAAGACAGGCCAATGACAAGCGGTGCAGTTGCGCATGTCGACAGCGAGAGGTACAAACCATTTGAATCCAGAGATTGGCCAATCTCCATAATGTCGAGCTGCGGCTTGAGGATTTTGGCCGCTATTAAAAAAAGGACAGCAAAGATTATGGCAGCAAGAAGGTAGACTATTACAATTATGCATGAAAATCCAATAGTGGCCCAAAAGCCCCATGGTGTTGGCTTTGGTTCATCCGGACTTGCGGAAACTGTCTGTACTGCTGGAACTTCCAAGAGTGATTTATAACCCCATAAAATAATAATAATTATTCATCCCTGAATAAAAACCGACCAAATTTATTTAATTAACGCCGCGACAGACTCCATTCATTCCTGATAACAACAGCCAAGATAAAGTCAAATTAAGACATAAGATCAGAAAGAAATTTATCGTAATCGACAAGAACCTGCTTGCCCGTTTCCATATCTTTTACAGCCAGTTTATTCTCTTTAAATTCATCGCCAATAATTATGCACTTTTTGGCTTTTTGTTCTGAGGCCTCTTTAAGCTGTTTGCCCAAACCTCCCGATTTATAGCTGAAAGCAGCAGAATAACCGGCAAGACGGAGATTGGCCGTCAGTTGAATGACAATGTCCTTTTCTGTCTTTTTAACAATTCCATCTACTGTTTCGATGTTTATTGGTTTATCTACAGTAGCCACAAAATAATCGAGCCGCTTCTCAGGCAAGTTTTTATCAATAAGACCCTTCTTTTCGAGAAGAATTTCCAACACACAATCCCCCATTCCCATCCCAGTTGCCGGGACTTGCGGACCTCCAAAGTCGTGTAGCAAATTGTCATATCGACCTCCGCCACATATCGCGCGCAGATCACCAACAACGTCATGAACTTCAAAAACCACTCCCGTATAATAAGCCAAACCTCGCACGATACTCGGATCGAAAACACAATAATCAGCAACGCCCATTTGGTCTAAATGGTGTCGTACTTCAGCAAGTTCATCGTTTGCCATAACAACTTCATCGTCATGACTGAACATCTTCTCAACCTTAGTAATCGAATCAAGTTCCATGAAAGCCTCAATTTTAGCAGCCTTCTCGGAATCTTTTACCTGCTCATCAAGCACATCTCTAAAGGTCTCAGGGGGTATCTTAGATTTCTTATCAAGCACAGTATATAACACATCATGCTTACTTTCCGGAATTCCAATATTCTTAAGAACGGCAACCAAAAGCTTTCTGCTAGACATTTTGACTTTTACGTCCTTACTCGATAGCCCAACTTCCTGCAAATAGTCAATTGTTGTAAATATTATCTCGGCGTCGGCGAGGACGTCATCTTCACTTATTATGTCGATGTTCCACTGGAAGAATTCTCGTAGGCGGCCTTTTTGCGGTCTCTCTGCGCGGAATAATCTGGGGACAGAGAACCACTTTATCGGCTTTGGGAGGGAATTTATTTGCTGGTTAACCATTCTGGCCAGAGTTGGTGTGATCTCGGGTCTTAGAGCGAGGTCCCTTCCACCTCTATCCTGAAAAGAGAAAAGCTGCTCGACAATTTCGTCGCCGCTTTTTATCTGAAACATTTTCAGATACTCAAATATCGGCCCATCGTATTCTTCAAAGCCGTTGCGGACAGAGACTTTCTTCCAGCCGTCGATTATCCAGTTTCGGCGGGCCATATCCTGCGGATAAAAATCTCTTGTACCCTTTACCGGCGGTATCTTCATTTCTTTATCTTTTTCTTTGCCCGTTGCTTTTCTGTAACATTGTTGTCAAATTTTATCTTTATATACTCTTCCATTTGCTTTGCACTGGTAAAGTGCAGTTCGTAGTCATATTCGCCCTCAACGTAATCGCAGTCAGAGTGTCTGTATCCTCTGCAAATTCTCGGCCTTTTGTTATAAATTTTGCAGCGATTGTTTTTCTCAGAGAGGTTTTTACACTTGTTCTTTATGTTGATATACCAGTCACCGTCCTCTACGAACACCGTAATATCTTTATGGCACAGATACCATCTTATATCATCGTAGTCTTCCTTGTCCTCCGGCGTTTCAATCGGCAAAGCAAAATACCGGCAGCACAGTCCCGTACACTCATTGCATTGACTCTTTTTGGCCATTAAAACAAACTCCAAATATCATTTGCCATATGCTAAATGCCAAGCACTTTACGCTTTTTACACGCTACTGTCAAGGAATTGAAGTTCAGAATTGCCTAACTTATCACTTATACGGTGAAAAATTGATTAGATTAAGAATCAAAAGAATGCATGTATACAAAGGTTGTGAGCAGTCTGGAAAATCAATTTTGTTCTATTGAAATTCTATTAACAGCCGATAAAATATTAGATTTTTAGACAAGCTGGATGATAATCATGATTTTCAGGCGGTGCTTGAAAATTTTCATATAAATAGTAGTGTTAATATTTTGTTAATAAAAACATTGACTTAACTACCCTCTTTATGTTAAAATAAGTAAGGTTCTGATACTATACACACTGGGCATGTGGGTAAATTAGCAGAACAGAAAGTGGATTTTACGCTGTTTATTATATATGTGAGTATCTGAAAGCAGGATTTTAAGGCCATAAGTGCTTATGTTGAATGGACTTAGCGTTTTTGGTGTTTAAACGGTTAGTAGTTCAGGAATTAAGGCTGATATGCTTGAGAGTAAATCAGTAGAACAAAAGTCGCACCAGAGAGCCGGCAAGTTGGAAGCTGTCCACAGCACAACCCAGCAAAAAACGGGCTCCGACGCTCATCAGAAGAGCAAAGTGAGTGTCGTAACAAGGGCAGCCGGGTCGGTCGACCGTACTCTATTCTGCCGCCATGAGATAAAGTATCGCATTACCGAGTCAAAGGCCGCGGCGGTTGAGCAGTTTATCCGTCCATACCTGCAACTGGACCGTTACAGCAAACTACGACGGGACAGGTCCTATCCGATTGTGAGTCTCTATCTGGACGCCGAGAATATGCTTCTTTGCAAACAGACACTGAGGGGGCAGAAAAACCGCTTCAAGCTTCGGATTCGCAGCTATACCGATGAACCGGGTTATCCCCGCTTTTTCGAGATCAAGCGCCGGATGAACACTATTATTATCAAAAATCGAGCCCGTGTCAGGGATCAGGATGTAGTGCCTTTACTCGCAGGCTCCACTTTGCCGCCGCAAGAATATAGCACCGACGAGAAAACGCTTAACCAGTTTCAATTATACATGAAAAGCATTAATGCCAAACCCAAAGTTCTGATACGCTACCTGAGGCAAGCGTATGAGGACACTTCACATAACAGGGTTAGAGTAACCTTTGATCGGGAATTATGTTACAATGTGACCAGTGCACCCGAGGTATTGCTTAACGGACAAGGCTGGCAGCAACATCCGATGTCCAGAGGTGGTGTGATTCTGGAGATTAAATTTACGGCCCGTTACCCGGCCTGGTTGGCGCGTATGGTCGGGTGTTTGAATCTTCGTCAGGATTCATTTTCGAAATATGCCACTTCAATAACGAATGCATGTTCACTGGGATTTTGCGCGCCTCAACTTTCATTGGTATAATAATTATGGAAAGTTTCATGAATTCTTTTAGGAACCTGGAAGAAACGCCGCTGACAGGAGGAACATTTAGTCCTGAGAGCATCATTTTGTCATTATTGCTGGCGTTTATTCTTGGTCAGGTTATAGCGTGGGTTTATTACGCCACTCACAGCGGCCTTTCATACTCAAGGTCCTTCGTGCAGGCCCTTATAATAATTACCGTAGTTGTGGCAATGGTTATGGCGGTGATCGGTAACAATATAATAACCGCCGTCGGTCTGATGGGGGCTTTAGCCCTTATACGTTTTCGTAATATTATCAAGGACACCCGTGACATAGCTTTTATTTTCTGCTCGCTGGTGGTCGGGATGGCGACCGGCTCTCAACGGTACGCCACCGCTATTGTCGGTACCACTATTCTGAGTTTGATAGTGATATATTTGTACGCGACGAGCTTTGGCACCCATGAGCCTCACAATGGGTTTTTACGGTTTACCCTTAGAGGCCATATTGATCCCAAACACCCAATTCCGAGTGTTCTTAAACGTTTTTGTGGGAACTTCACGCTCATATCGTCGCAAGAGAGCGGCTTCGGCAGTCCTGCGGTCGAGTACGCTTACCAGTTGATGATAAAAAATTCGGCGAAAAATGAGCTGATGCTAACCGAGCTAAAAAAGGTCGAGGGTATTGAGAATGTCAGCCTGACAATGCAGGAACAGTTGTTGGAGGTTTAGATTACGTATGGGAAGTATAAATTTGCGAAGCAGTCGTTTATTTCTACGTGTTCTGCCCGTGCTGGTATGGTGCGGTGCCGTACTGTGTGTGGTCGGACTTTTTAAGCACCGCTCGTCACAATTTAAAATTGTAGGCATAGCTGATGCGGAAGTGCATGATGTCGGAACAAACACCAGGGCCCGCTTAGTAAGCGTAAACGTTCAATTGTTTAATAAAGTGAGCAAAGGTGATCCTGTGGCAGTAGTCAATACTGTACTTGATGATGAACGCCTTGATGCTGAAAAAGCAGTCATACAAGCAAGAATAGACCACCTGGATGCACAGTTAAACGAAATTCGTAAAAACTATGAAGCTTTAGTATTCAATCAGACATCCGAGTGGTGGGCCGAAAGACGTGCATTTACCGCCGATGTGGTTGCAGCCCGGGCACGCGTTGTTGATGTTAATGCGGTGGTTGAAAATGACCAAGCAACGCTAAAAGAGATGCAAGAGGAAATCGAAAGCTTTAGGATAGAGAACGGCGCTAACTTCGCGGCGGACATTTCCTTATATAATAAGTTTAAAACAATGGAAAGAAACCGCGACAGACTTGTGGAGAAGATAGACCGGGACAAAGGATTGCTGGCCAAATACGAGAAAGAGTTAGAGGATGCAAAGGAGAGAGAACAGATATATATTGATTATCGCCCCTATGCCGGCACTGATCCTAATGAGGCACAGCGTGTTATAAAGTTAGCGAAAGATGCCTTAAGACGACAGCTTGATGAATTGGAGGAAAGACAGAGAAACCTTGTTATAACGGCCCCCTGCGATGGTTTTGTAAGCAGCATTGACAGCCAGATTGGCGAGGTAGGTATACTGCCTGATTTTCCCATACTATCAATAACAGAAGAAAAGCCAAGTTCGATCATTGCCTATGTAAACGAAAGCCTGGCAGGTCGTTTTTCACCCCAAATAGAAGTGGACATTATCAAAGGGACGGAACCGAAACAAATTGGACGGTCTCAGATAACATATATTGGTCCGAGGCTTGAACAACTTCCGGTGCGTATGTGGCGAGATCCGGCCATTCCTCAGTGGGGCAGGCTTATAAAGATTAAGATTCCGATGAAAATGCAACTTATTCCCGGTGAGATGGTTGGAATAAAGAGTATTTAGTTGCTGT
>JAABXR010000166.1:1858-2060 GCA_011776225.1 Phycisphaerae bacterium | reverse complement strand
CGTGACAGTGCAGGTATTGACGAACACATGATCCGCTTCGGCCTCATCCTCGACAGGCTGATGACCGGCCGTCTGCAGTGCCGCGGCCAGACGCGCTGAATCGAGCCAGTTCATCTTACAGCCGAGGGTACGAATAAAGAATTTCATCGGGGGTGGGGTGCCAAAGGTGATGCGAGGAGCGCTGGATTATAGCCAAAAGGTG
>JAABXR010000166.1:1476-1749 GCA_011776225.1 Phycisphaerae bacterium | reverse complement strand
TGTCGGCAAACGAACACGGGGATGCCAAAACATCCCCGTGTCCATGTCTATCCAACGATACTTGAAGTTAGTTCAATTCTAAATTGAGATCCCTAACGGCGATATTTGCCCCTTCCTGAGCGGCATCAACTAACTGCGGGTACAGGCTGGAGAGGTTAGCAATACCCATCACGCTGCCGACACTGTCCTTGGTTTCCGTCGTGATAGTATCCTGCCAAACCACCTCATTATTGCTGTCGAAAGCAACCACCGTGAACGTTACTTCTCCATAGG
>JAABXR010000166.1:0-1456 GCA_011776225.1 Phycisphaerae bacterium | reverse complement strand
CCGGAAATCCACATGCCCCCCGATTTTTTGGTAAACATACTGGTTACCTGAATAACGCCCGAGAGTTTCAGGTTTTTCCTGAGCTTGGCAATATTCTTTGTCTCATTCTCGATATCGAATTTTTTAAATCCTTTTGCTGTCTTAAACTCCATTATTCCATCGGAAGATTCTTCTTTAATCGCTTTATAATATCGATTTCTCAGAACCTTGGAGGAGCTGACGAGCCTAAAGCCTTTGGCCGCTTTGAGTTCTTTTGCCACCACTTTTTCGACACTGGTAACGAGTTTTTCCTCTTCCTCTTTGGACATGCCAAAACCAGTCGTTAACCCTGTTACCGATACGATGGCATAGCGATTGTTTTGCTGCAACGACTCGGTTTTGACAACCTTTGAGCTACAGCCTGCTACGACAAACATAGCAAGAAAAAGGCCCATTAGCGGAATTCTTCTTGATATCATTAGGTGTTCCTCCCATCTGTTTTTAATAATTTCCTGCAGGGTATTTTGTACTAATTACGAACAGAGAGACTCGTACTCTCCGCCGGTAGTGAAAACAACAGACAATCATTCAATGAAAGAATTGGTGTGAATATCCTCTCCATGACATTTATCACTACTTCCCTAGCATGAACTGGATAGTTATTTGGTAAGACGCTATCGATAGCCGACCGGCGAATGTAATGATTGAGCGTTAATTCGATGACAGATTTGTCACAAATCCCAATAACTTCCACCATTACAATCGATATTTTCCTTGCTTTCTATAAATTTGACGACCTGCCGCCCCACACTGTGACTGCCTTCACACAAAGAGGCACGCGGACTCACAAAAAATTGTACGAAAGGATGATCACCGAGGCTGGTATGTGGAGTCGTTAAAATTAAGGAGCCGGCCCTATCGCGAAGATGTTCCTGATTGGACTGATGATAAATCACAACCGGGACGGTTGCTCCCACAAGACGGCTGGCGACAAGTGACAGTCCAGCCCATGCTGCACTACCCTAATCTACATGGACAACAACTCTTCCAAACCCGTCCCAACCCCACCTATCTGCTGGGTCCTGTTCGACTATGGCGGGGTAGTGGCTGAAGAGGGCTTTAAGGACTATTTTGCCGAGTTGTCCGAGCGCTACGGGCGTCCGCGCCACGAATTGCCGCAGCTGGCACTGGATACGGTGTATGACTCGGGCTATGTCACCGGGCAGGCCGACCAGGCACATTTTTGGAGCCTGCTACGCGAGCGATTTCCACTGAACGAAAAAGAAATCGAACTGACTGCCGGGATCCTGCGTCACTTTCAGCTGCGAAGATCGGTGCTGACGCTGGTCGACGAGCTGCACGGATTTGGCTTCAGGACCGGGATACTCAGCGATCAGACCGACTGGCTGGACATGCTCGACCGGCGTGACGATCTTTTCAGCCACTTCGATCGCGTGTTCAACAGTTATTACCTGGG
>JAABXR010000370.1:9059-10421 GCA_011776225.1 Phycisphaerae bacterium | reverse complement strand
GTTCATATCATAGTAAAAGTTCGCATTCACGTCCTGAAGAAAGCTGTTGGCTATAACGGCACCATACAGGTTGAAGGAGTTATATAGATGTACGTCTGCATCCGGTGCGTAAATTGCTCCGTAGAAAGTGCCGCTGTTCTTAAAGTCCATACTTAAACAGGTTTCAAGCCCGTATATCTGCAGTTTTCTCGGGTCCTTCGTCAGGTTGTTTATAGCGCCGCTGTTGTCAACGTAAAGATTTCCCCCTAAATATATGATCAAAGAGGCATCAGGTTGTATTATCACCTCGTCACCGTTACCAAGTTTTAAATCGCCGGTAACGTAAATCTCCACATTTGAATCAACATTAACTTTGTCGGTTTTGTTCGGATCATAGCCGGTGGAGCCGCCGAGGTTGATACTGTCATACTTTGCCGCGCTGCTTACTGTTGCGGAGGTGCCTATGGTGCCGCTGGAAACCATATCCACAAGGTACTGCGGCACGATGACATCCGGGGTCTTATGTGTAGTAAGCGAGGGATAAGTTTCGCCCGTGATTGCAGCTTCGGTTGTGTTGTTGATAACAACGTCAGGGTCACCGCCGGGACCTACGACTACATCGCCGTCTATTGTAACTCCTGTTTTGGCCGTAATGGCCCCTGCGTCGGTGCTCTCGGTTCCGATTTGTAGAGGCGGATCATCGGCGTCCTGGTTGTATGCGGAAATCGTGGTCCCGCTTTTCAGGTTTAGATTGCCTAATGTGTAGATTGCATACTCAAATATCCCCTTCAATTCCAGCGCGCAGTTGACAGTTTTCTGGTACCGGCCGCTTTTGCCTGTGCATCTAATGCTATAAAGGTCATTACCGTCGGCTGTTGTTGATTTTGTAACTTGATAGCTAAAAGTTGAATCAACATATGGAATCAGCTCATTTGTAACATGCGGCAGGTTGTTGTCGTTCCAGGTTTTCTTTTCGAGCATCCTGTTCATTGTAAACAGGGCCTTTGTCAGGCCCGTATCGGCGGCGTTGCGGGCCGCTATCTCAGAGCTGTTTCGAACGCCCCTCAAGCGTTCGAATGTCCCCACGCTCATCAAACCGATGCCTACTACAAGCAGCAGTATCACAGCGGTCAACACCATCGCTAATGCAAAGCCGCCTCTTTGTGATTGTAATAACTTCTTATACATTTTAACCTCCTGTCTCAGTTAATTGGCAAGCGAATTACTAATTAACTTACTCCTCCCTCCACTGTCTTATTACGAATCGTACGGCATCGTCATCGGTCGTTACGGTCTTCAGCGCTTCGTCGTAGTAGAAATCGCCCGTTGCCATCATTGTGATGTTGTTGGCCGTAATCGAACCGCGTATATCACTGTCGGCCA
>JAABXR010000370.1:523-9026 GCA_011776225.1 Phycisphaerae bacterium | reverse complement strand
AAGTCCGAAGGAACACCGAGGTTATTAAAGCCGGCGTTATTGTCCGCCTTCATGTCACCCTCAAGATACAGGTTCAAAGTTGAACCGTTTTTTATTATTATTTCACAATTCTGGCCAAGACTGACATCGCCTTGTATATATAAAATGACATCTCCGCCATCTACCTGCAATATCCCGGGATTGGCGGCTTTCTTTAACTGAATCTGGCCATATTGACCGCTATCGGCCGGCCCTATTATCAGGGTGGTGCCCTGCGCTTTAAGGTCTTTACCTGTGTCGACAAGTTCCGGCACGGTCACCGGGGGAAGCTGGACCTCCTGAAGCATTGAATATTTCCTGTACGTACTGGCGCCAAGGTCTTTGACAACGGTCCCAACATTGCCCCCCACTCCTACCGCGACGTCACCTTTTACAACGACACCCATGTTGAGAACTACGCTGTCGGGCAGGACACTCGTGGTCCCGACCTGCACGTCAACATTGTCATCCCATAGGTCGCTGGAGTTGTATCCGTCAACTAACATCCCGGCTTTCAATATGACGTTATTCTTCGCTAAAATTGCACGCTCAAACGGCCCAACCAGCGCAAGAGAGCAGTTGACTTTTTTGTTCCTCAGCCCGGATTGGCCCTTTGATTTAAGATTGTAGCCGTTGATAAGGTCTCCTTCGACCGAGTAGGTGTAAACGGCGTCGGTATTCGGCAAAGCCTCACTTGATGCCTGAGGCAGGATGCCTCCGTTCCAGGGGATAACTTTCAGCTTCTCGTTCATTTCAAATAAAGCCTTTGTCGCCCCGGCGTCGGCCGCACAACGCGCTACCATGTCCGACGAGGTGCGGACCGCAAATCCCCGGCTTTGCAGACCGACCGACAGCAATCCCAGACCGAGGATAAACAGAATTACGACCGTGCACATCATTGTCGACAGTGCAAAGCCGCTACTTCTGCAACTAATGCGCAAGCTGCTCGTTCCTGATTGTAATGGCTCATTATTCATTGTAATCCCCTTGTTCTCTTTATGGCCCTTGTTCTCTTTACAGCGCATTCTGTTATTGATTGTTAGTAACAGTGGATGCGACATTGGCATTTACAGGCGTTTTTAACCTACTCCTCCTGCCAATCTCTTATTACGAAGCGGACGCCTATATCTTCTATGCTTACTTGTCTCAAGGTTACATCGTAGTAAAAAGTGGCGGAATTTTTCTGTTCAATGCTTTTGCCTATAACAGAACCATACATATCACCTGAATTCATCGTTACGATATCTGCATTGGGGGCATAAATCGCTCCGTAAAAATCGCCGCCGTTCTTAAGGACGATACTCGTACAGGTGCTGAGTCCGTATATTTGCAGTTTCTTGGCGTCTTTGCTAAGGTTGTTAACCACACCACCGTTTTTGATCTCAAAGTTTCCACCCACAAAGAGAATCAGGGAAGCATCGTTGGCGTCGCTGATCCTCAGTTCAGCCGAATTACCGAGGATTACGTCGCCGACAACGTAAAGGCTGACCTGGCCTTTAATTGTAAGTATTTCGTTGATGTCAAGGTCGATTTTGTCGTATTTTCCGGATTTGGTGATGGTTTTATTATTCTTTATAGTGCCGCTCGAGGGCATTGACGCCAGCCACTGAGGTACTGTTATTTGCGGCATATCGTGCTCTATAGGCATAATAAACGTGTTGCCTGTGATGCCTGAAGATGTGTCGAGAATAACGGCGTCCGGATCGCCGTCGGGACCTACTACCACGTCACCATTTATAATGCCTCCGTTCTCAATCACTACGGATTCCGCTAAGGTGCTGTTGGTCCCGACCTGTAGGTATTTGTCGTCCTCGGAGGCATAGTTGTACGGAGTTACCGTACTGTTAGCTTTGAGATTGACAGACTGGTCACCGAATAAGGCATACTCGAAAAGCCCCCGGAGCGGCAAAGAGCAGCGCACGGTTTTGTACACCAGCCCGCTTAGGCCGGTTGATTTCACGAAATGGCCGCTGCTCAGGTCTCCGCTGACTTTAAAGGTATAAGTCGCATCGGTATTCGGCAAGAGCTCACCTTTTAACATGGGCAGATTGCCGTTGTTCCAGGGCTGCACTTTTATCCTCTTGTTCATTTCGTAGAGTGCCTGTGTCACCCCGGCATCGGCCGCACACCGTGCTGCAATCCCGGATGATGTGTCGACCGCGAATCTGCGACTTTGCTGACCGAAGCACAGGAAGCCCAAACCAATTACAAGCACTATCAGAATTGTGCATATCACAATGGGCAGTGCGAAGCCGCGGTTTCCACTATGAATGCGCGAATCCTCCGTTTTTGATTGTAATCGTTTACTTTTCATTTTCGCCCCCCCGGGTTACTTCTAAAACAATTTCTGTTATTTGTACATAACAGCGGATACGACAATTATTAATTGTGCATAAAAGCGGATGCGACAATGGTAGCGACTTCAGAGCCGTCGCTGAGCGTTAATACCATTTGGGCGGAGTTTCCAAAGGATTTGAATACGCAGCTCGCTACGTGCCCGCAGACGGTCTCGGTTGTCAAGGTTTGCCTCGGATTTATGGCCCCGTGCTCGATGAGCAACTGGTTGTCGTCGAGGCCGCTGTATGTAAAAAATCTTGCGTACCTGTTCACGACAGTTGCGTTGGGATCCGAATGGTAATAAACCTCGACCCAGGTGCCGTCGTCCGCGAGCAATATGCCCTGGGTGCTTGCGTTCCGGACAACACTGTCGAACCTTCTTCTGGCTACATGAGAATCGCTTGAAATACCTGAGTATGTACGGCTGTACATTCTGTTCCAGCTACGATGACTGTCAACCAGAAGCATGCCGATGCCGATTATCACAGCGCTCGAGAGCCCTGTCGCTATCATCAGCTCTACAATAGTAAATCCTTTTCGTTTTGCTTTGTTCCTTTTTATATTCATTTGCCGGCGCTCCTTTCACAAGCGTAATTATTCGGTGATGTAAGTTGTAAGCCTGAATGACTTACTGGGGGGAAGGGTGTTGAATGACTGGTTTTGCCTGTCCCAGTCCCAGACTACTATGACACTCAGGGCACGCAGACCGGGCGAGATCGCCCTGTGAAAAAGTGTGGCCCGGTACTCTTCTTCGTTAACAGTTATCCCATAGGTTCCTAATGGGTTGTGGCCTGTCGGTACGCTTGGGCCCTCGTAGGCGGTCAGGGATAAAATCGTCAAATCTGCTCCCAGGTGGGTTGCCGGATCGAACGCATTGGGGTCTGGTGCTCCACGCCAGGTTTCACAAAGAAGGCAACCTATCCTGGCGCCGGATGTTTTCAGTTCGGCTTTGCGAACATCCACCGTGGCATGGTATCTATAGGCCGATGTGCCGAGAATGGCCACTGTCAGAACTGCAAGGGCGCCCATTACCTCGGTGAACGTAAATCCCCGTGACGGTTTGGATCGTTTTGTGGTCTTCATCAACATTCTCCATACTTTTAATACTTCTAATTACGAGAAACCAACTTTTAAGTTAAACGAAATTACGTTTTACAAAAAAATCGATTGCTCCAATATGCGTATTATTATGAGGGTAAAAATCTCGAAAAATGGTTCTGTCTTACCCCCATTCGTTAACGGTTTTCTAATTAAAGTATACGCCAAAAAACAATCAAAGCCAAAAATTATTGGTTCGTTTGAAAAAGAGAAGGGCGAATGCAAAACCTTATAATAAATAGGCTTGCAAACAGAAAGTGTTTACCGGACCTTAATCGGAATTCCCCCATTTAATAAAAAAAAGGCCTGTAATTTTAAGGCCGGTACATATTTGACTTGAAAAAAAATTGTCGGGGATTGGGGAAAAACAGTTGTTACCCTATTAGGGAATTTCGCCCCAGTTGCCGTCCTGATCAATCGTCACAACCGAAGGTGTTGTGGGCCTGTCGGGGCGAAGTGAATCGGCGGCCGTTACTGTAATCGTGTAGGTGTTGTAGGCCGTAAACGCAATGTTATAAGCTTCATTAGTAAAGTACTTGCCGTCCAGGTCGTCGCCGTCGGCTCCGTTTACGGTATTAAAGCCTATGTCTGCAAAAGTCACGTTTGCCCAGACACCACCCCAGCTTGGGCTCTTTTCGGCACAGAACGCGCGAGCCGCGGAGCGGATAATACCGATACCGTCCCTGCCTTCGGACCACTTGGCCGCATCAATGCGGCCACTCATTATCGGGATTGCTATCGCGGCTAAAATCCCGACGATGAAGATTACAACCATCAGCTCAATCAGCGTAAATCCTTTTTGTGTGTTCATCTTACTTATACTTAAATAAAGTTAAAGTATGCTCTTGTGCTCTCGAACGCCGGTGACATTCGTTTATCTCGCCTCTAATTATAGTATACACCGGAAAGTCCCCACAGGCAAAAGTAATCGCTCCATTTCTCGACAATCCGGGCAAATGCAGGTTCCTGCAGCAATTTATCCCGGAAGCAGAGAGCACTTGTCAATCCTGAGTCAAAAAGCCGATTTCTTTTATAATGCAAAAGTGGGGGCCTTGTATCCCAAAGCCCCCACCTCGTTAGCTTGTCAACACAATTACCGGTAGTTGTGAAAGTGTCGCAGCTACCTTACGGAGTAAAGACTCCGTCCTGATCCAGTGTTACTACCGCAGGATTTGCGGGCTTGTCGGCTCGCAGCGAAGCGGCGGCGGTGACCGTAACCACGTACTGATCGTAACCGCTAAACACAATTGAGTAAGCCTCATTGGTGAAGTACTTGCCGTCCAGGTCGTCGCCGTCGGCCAGATTCACCAGTGTAAAGCCAAGGTCGGCCAGTGTCACGTTGGCCCATACACCACCCCAGTTGGGGCCCTTCTCTGCGCAGAACGCACGGGCTGCGGTGCGGATACTACCGGCACCGGCTTTGCCTTCGGACCACTTGGCCGCATCGATTCGGCCTCGCATGATGGGAATCGCCACCGCAGCCAAGATGCCGACGATGAAGATTACAACCATCAGCTCGATCAGTGTAAAACCTTTTCTTTTTTCCATCTTTGACTTCTCCTAAATTAAATTTCGAAAAATTACCCTTTTTCCTGTAACACAGGTAATGCTTGTACTTCGGATTTTTAATCGACAATATTCATTAGTGACTTTACCGCCGATTTTTTACTCGTTATCCCGTAAAGAAATCGTGACATTCGACTCTCGCTACACGGTTTGAAAAAGCCCGATCCTCGTTCTTTTTACAATCATCAGTTTTCAGATTGTTGATTTATATCTGATACCCGCATTAAGCACCTTCCGGTGACATGGAGAATATCGGAAGATATAGTGCAAGGACTACTACCAATACAACTGCCCCGACCACTACAATCATCAAAGGTTCGAGCAGACCCATGACCGCCGTTATGGTGGCATCGACCTTTCTCTCATAATACATGGCCGTTCTCTCGAGAACTTTGGGCAGTGAACCGCTTTCTTCACCGACCTGCATCATTTTCACAACCATGTTGGGGAAAAAGCCGGTTTGAGACATACTGGTTGACAGGCTTGAGCCGCCTACAATTTGCTGTCTTGTTTCGCTTACCGCCGCACTTATAACATCGTTGCTGCTCATAGTAGAAACAATGTCGAACACCTCAAGAACAGACACACCTGCTGAAAGTAACGTCGCCATCGTATTGCAGAAAGTCGCAACGAACGCCTGGCTGATTATCTTGCCCATCAGTGGCAGCGTCAGCGCAAGCCTGCTGAAGAAATAATGACCTTTTTTGGTTCTGGAGGTAAACACGGTGGAAATGACTAAAACGACCGTGAAGCCGATTATATAGAGCACGTTGTTCTTAAGAACATCGTAAAAGTTCATGAAAGCAACCGTAAATGCAGGCAGCTCACCGCCGATTTGGTCGAACATCTCGCGGAAACGCGGAACTACAAACGCCATTATGAATACAACTATTAAAATTATAAAACCGAATACGAAGATCGGGTACGCCATCGCTCCCTTGACCTTTTTCGCCAGTTTGTCTCGATTGTCGAAATACTCCGCCAGTCGCCGTAGCGCGTCCGGGAGGTTACCGCTCGTTTCACCGGCTAATATCATCGCGCATGACAACTGGTTGAAAACCTTCGGATATTCGCCAATACTGTCTGATAATGTTTGACCTCTCTCCACCTTTTCGACGACCTCTTTAAGAATTTCCTGAAGCGCAAGGTTTTCTATATCCTCCGAAATCGCATGCAGGGCCGCAGTTATGGCAATCCCTCCCTCTGTCATCGTGTTCAACTGCCAGCAAAGTGCCGCAAGCTCAGCCGATTTGATTCTCTTTTTCCGGCCCTTTGGCTTTTTTTGCTTGGGTGCCTTGTAGGCGCTTTCCTTGATGGAGATTGGCGTGTAACCCTGTTCCCGAAGCCAGTTAATTACGTCATTTGAGGAAGGGGCCTGCGTGTGGCCTTCTTTTTTCCTTCCTGACGAATCTCGTGCTGTATATTTAAAGCTTTTCATCTTCCCTGTATCTTCAATTTTTGTACTGTGATATTTTCCGAGCCATTGGAATTTCCAACGGTCTTACCGGACCTTTAGGTAATATCTCTTAGAGTATTGTTTTCTTCCTGTTCTTTTCTATTCACCTTCGGCATCCTGAAAGCAGGAGTTTAATACAAAAATAACATCTGACCTTTCGCATTCTGTTTTATCTGTGCGTTCTTTCCGCCTGCTACGTTTTTGTGTCTTCCGTAAATGTTACTCTCAAAACTTCTTCGGCGGTCGTGAGACCCTGAAGCATTTTGCTTACGCCGCTGTCAAGTAATCCGCCATATCCTTTTTGACGTGACAGTGCTCTTACTTCAGACTCAGTGGCCCTGTTAACCATCTTGTCGCGCATATCGCTGTCCATTACCAGAAACTCAAAGATGGGCAGTCTGCCCATACAGCCCGTGTCTCCGCAGAGATTACAGCCTTTGCCGTGGTAAAAGACAGGATTGTTATGATTGCTGAGATCGATGTTCAAACGCTTAAGGACTTCTTCGCTCAACGTTACCGGCTCCTTGCAGTGCTCACAAATCTTTCTTACAAGGCGCTGTGCAATAATTAAATTAAGAGATGAGCCCAGCAAAAACGGCTCAATTCCCATATACATAAGTCTGCTTATCGCACTTGGCGCGTCGTTTGTATGGAATGTGCTCAGCACAAGGTGGCCTGTTAAGGAAGCCTTGATTGCAATTTCAACTGTTTCCTTGTCACGAATCTCACCTACAAGAATTATGTCGGGGTCTTGTCGAAGAATTGCACGAAGGCACTTCGCAAAATCCAGGTCGATTTCGTGCTTGATTTGAATCTGGTTAATCCCGGCAAGACGGTATTCAACGGGGTCCTCGACCGTGGTGATATTTTTCGTCGGGTCCTTAAGGTAATTCAGTGCCGAATATAATGTCGTACTTTTACCGCTACCCGTCGGGCCGGTTACTATTATGATCCCGTGGGGCTGTGTTAATATCGTCTTAAATTCTTCCAGAAGTTTCGGATCAAAACCTAATTCTGCTATATCGTGGCTCGCCGACGAGGTATCGAGAATACGAAGAACTATTTTTTCGCCGTATATTGTTGGAATTGACGATACACGAACGTCGATATCTCTGCCGGAAGTCTTCATCTTGAATCGGCCGTCCTGTGGCAGTCTCCGCTCGGCAATGTTCATCTCAGATAGAATCTTTATTCTTGTTAGCACTGCCGCCTGCATCTTTCTGGCCGGAGGGACCATATCACGAAGCACACCGTCAATTCGCATACGAATTGTCATCGATCTTTCCTGAGGTTCTATATGAACGTCACTTGCCCGGCTTTTAACGGCTTGGCTCAGCAGAAGGTCCACAAAACGAATTACCGGCGGTTTGGTCGCTTCCGCTTCGCTCTCCAGTTCGCCTTCCGTTTCGAGTGCATCGTCCTGTCCGCCGACCTCGATCTCGACGATGTCGCGAAGCTGCTGTTCTTCGACGTCGGAACCGTGGTAAATCGTCTCTATTGCATGAAGAATCTCCTTAGGCGAGCTGATCACAACTTTAATCTGGCGCTTCATCTTCAGGGCGATTGTGTCTATGGCTATAACATTAAGAGGATCGGCCATCGCTACGACAACATGGTTGTCTTTCTCGCCGATTGGAACAAGGCAGAATCGTTTGGAAACACTCTCAGGCAGGATTCGAGCGGTTTTCATATCTATCTTGCTCAAATCATCGAGACGGACGTATTCCATTGATAGATATTCCGCCAGCGCGTGTGTAATGTCATCCTCGCTGAGCTTCTTGAGTCGGATCAGGACTTCACCGAGCCGACCGCCGTGCTCTCGCTGCTCATTTAACGCTTCGATCAATCCTCTGCGTGTAATCAAGCCTTTGGATACAAGTGATTCGCCAAAAAGAAGATTTGCTTTTTCAGTTGGGGTCTTGGTCTTGGGGATTGTTTGTGGACGCATTCCATCACCTCAAATACTATATACTTCAATTTCCGCTCTTAAATTATCCCTAACATGCAGGCGCCCGAGTGATTCGCCCT
>JAABXR010000370.1:0-499 GCA_011776225.1 Phycisphaerae bacterium | reverse complement strand
TACTATACAAAATGACAAAGCCAAATATCACCCTCATATCACGGCCTGTCCTTATGGGACGCTTGCCGGGCGGTCCCCGAATTCCTGTGTAATCTTGTTACCTGGCTCCCGGCACCATTCGAGTTTGTCCTCACCTTTGGTTTTTCCTGATTGCGGATAAACTTTCTCCTTCGACTCTGGATTATCCGCACGGTCCTCATAATTGTCCGTTCAGGTATAATTGTTATGGCGGTTATTATTGTTATTTATAGCTCGCCGATATTTGACCCGCCCAATTTATCGGCCGGTTTTTCGGTCGACTTTAAGCTTATGGGCTTTTGGGAAAATTCTTGACGTTTCGCACAGAATATTTAATAATTGAAATCTGCCCCGCGGATGTGGCGGAATTGGCAGACGCGCAGGCTTCAGGTGCCTGTGGGCTTCGGCCCGTGGAGGTTCGACTCCTCTCATCCGCATTAAACCCACCCTAATCGAACAAAACCGGCTTTTTTAGCCTAAT
>JAABXR010000133.1:391-2832 GCA_011776225.1 Phycisphaerae bacterium | reverse complement strand
CAGGCCACTAAAGTCTTGCAAATTTGTCCTTTATACGTTAATACAAGGGACTTGGTTTCCGGTGGGAATGAAAACAGCTTGACTGGAGCCGGAAGCTCCCTATACTGGCGCCTTGCTAAAATCAAACAGAGGTAGATTGTCGTGTTGATCCAGGTCGACAAGCTGAAGAGGCAACCCCGCCAGGTNNTCGCGGAGCTTTGCAAGCAACCTGGGCTGGTGATGTTATCAACGTGAGCGGTCACCTCTCGACGGTGGTGACGTTGGCATGTGCGAGGTGTCTGGCACCTGTTACCAGTTCTCTTGAGATTGATCTGTCGCTTTGTTACAGCAACAAAGGAGAAGATGACAACCAGGAGGTGCCTGAAGAGTTGGAAGTTCGCAGTGAAGAGCTTGGTTTGATCACTTATTCAGGTCAGGAAATTGATCTTCGCCCGGATTTAGCGCAGGAAATTGTTATGTCGCTACCTCAGCAGCTTTTGTGTAGCACATCGTGTAAAGGACTGTGTCCGAACTGCGGTGTTAATCAGAATCTTAATACGTGTGATTGTGAGAAGCCTCAATTTCATGCGGGTTTGGCAGCACTGAAAGATTTTAAAGTCAAACAATAATAAAGAAGGGCTACAGCCCTGAGAATATCGATCGGCATAACAGCCGTAATTCAAGGAGAATGAAAAATGGCAGTACCCAAGAAAAAAACCTCTAAATCCAAGCGCGACATGCGCCGTTCCCATGATGGTTTGAAAGCCCCCGGAATTTCTCTTTGCCCGCAATGCAAAGAACCCAAGCAGTCACATCGTGCCTGTCCTTCGTGTGGTTACTATAAGGGCAAGGAAGTCCTCAGTACTGAAGAGTAGGCGACTGTATTTTGAATAGTCGACCAATAATTGCTGTAGATGTCATGGGTGGAGATAGCGCTCCAGCACATGAAGTTGCCGGTGCTGTCATGGCCGCCAGGCAATGGCAAATCCCTGTTGTTCTGGTTGGGCAACAACCTGTAATAGAACTTGAGTTGGCAAACCACAACATTCAAGGTCTCGATATAGACATTGTACAGGCCAGCGANNGTCGAGCCAATGCTGTTGTGAGTACCGGCAACTCAGGCGCAACAATGGCGGCCGGAATGTTTATTCTGAAGAGAATCCCAGGGATTGATCGGCCTGCAATTGCGACAGTTGTGCCGACGTTGAAGGATCAATCGATCATCCTAGATGTCGGCGGGAATGTTGACTGTAAACCGCCGCACCTGGTTCAATTTGCCCTGATGGGGAGTATCTATTCAACCCAGATGCTTGGTAAACAGTCGCCACGTGTAGGACTGCTATCCAATGGCGAGGAAGAGTCCAAAGGCAATGAACTGACTCGCGAAGCAAATAAGCAGCTCAAAAAAACAGCGTTAAACTATGTCGGCTACATTGAAGGTCGGGATATTTATAACGGTCATGCCGATGTCATCGTCTGTGATGGCTTCGTCGGCAATGTTGTGCTCAAGGTCTCAGAAGGGCTCGCTGAGGCAATCGGTCTGATGCTGAAGAAAGAGTTCAGCTCAAGGTTTATGTCCAAGGTAGGCTACCTTTTGGCCAAGCCAGCGCTCAAGGCTTTTCGCAAAAAAGTTGATTATGCAGAATACGGCGGGGCGCCGCTTCTTGGAATTCAGGGAACAGCAATGATTTGTCATGGCAGTTCCAGTCCCAGAGCTATTATGAACGCAATCAAGATGGCTTATGATTACGAGGTGCGACAGGTTAACAAGGAGTTAATTGCTCATCTCGATGAAATCCATACAGAAAAATCAAGTGAGGCAGCAATGCAAGCTGCCAGTCAGCAGTAAAGTTTTTTTAAGGAGTTAAATCGTGATCAGAGCACGCATAACAGGCACAGGTTCATATGCCCCTGAGAAAGTACTCACCAATTCAGATATTGAAAAATTTATAGATACCAGTGATGAGTGGATCAGAACGCGGACCGGCATTTGTGAGCGTCATATTGCCGCAGATAACGAAAACACATCCGACCTGTCGACCAAGGCTGCTCAACGGGCCTTGGAAATGGCTAGTGTCAAGGCAGAAGAACTTGATTATATAGTCGTTGGCACAATTACGGGCGACTATCCTTGGCCGGCTACTGCGTGTATTGTGCAAGACAATCTCGGCGCAAAAAACGCTGGCGCGTTCGATGTCTCGGCAGCGTGTAGTGGCTTTCTCTATGCGCTCTCCTGTGCTGTCGATCGTATCGAATCTGGACGTTCTAAAAAAGCGTTGGTGATAGGTGCCGAGGTCCTCTCAAGGGTTATAGACTGGGAAGATCGCAATACGTGTGTTCTTTTTGGTGATGCCGCCGGAGCCGTTGTTTTAGAAGCACAAGAAGGTGATTCTGGGGTTCTGTCCACCCATCTCCGGTCTGATGGTTCCCAATTGGAGCTTCTTTATCAGCCGGGATTCGGG
>JAABXR010000133.1:0-273 GCA_011776225.1 Phycisphaerae bacterium | reverse complement strand
CGCATCAAGCCAATATCCGGATTCTCGATGCTACTGCGAAGCGTATCGGTTTGCGAGATGACCAGTGCTATATCAATGTCGACCGTTTTGGCAACACGTCAGGTGCAACGATCCCCCTTGCTTTGGATGAGGCGAATCGGGCCGGACGCATCAAACAAGGCGATATTCTTCTGCTCGATGCTTTCGGTGGCGGATTTACATGGGCAGCTGCTTTGGTACGTTGGTAAACTAAAAGACACTTAAGGTAATGAGTTAAAATGATAGCTTTTTTAT
>JAABXR010000092.1:752-20174 GCA_011776225.1 Phycisphaerae bacterium | reverse complement strand
GCGTATTCGCCGGTGTCGAGAACCCCCTTCAGGCGGGACGGTATCACAGTCTTTGCGTGGTGGAGCTGCCGGATTGTCTGGAACAGACGGCTGAATTCGAGGGGATTGTTATGGGCGCCCGCCACAAAGAGCTTCCGATATTCGGCGTGCAGTTCCATCCGGAGAGTATTTTGACGCCTGCGGGTGGTAGGATAATCGAGAATGTTTTATCCATAGCAACGGAAAAAAGTAAAAAGTAAGGGGACAAAATGGCAGTAATAACCGAATATATTCAGCCGTTACTACAGGGTGAAAGTTTGAGCTTTGAACAGGCAACAAGCTTGCTGGATATTATTTTTGAAGGCGAGGTACCCGAGGTCCAGATTGCGGCGTTTCTTACGGCGATGCGGGCCAAAGGAGCGACCGCACCGGAATTGGCGGGACTTGCCAAATCTCTGCGTGACCATGCGGTCAGTGTGAAAGTAGATATCGACAATTTAGTTGATACGTGCGGCACAGGCGGAGCGGCGATAAAGACCTGTAATATTTCGACTGCATCTGCGATAGTTGCGGCCGGCGCGGGTGTTTATGTGGCAAAACACGGCAACCGCGGCATAACCAGCAAGTGCGGCTCCGCCGATGTCCTTGAGGAACTGGGTGTCAAGATAGATGCTTCTGCTGATGTTGTTGCGGATTGTATAAGAGAAGCGCATATCGGCTTTATGTTCGCACCAATGTTTCATCCGGCGATGAAATACGTTCAGCCAATACGAAAGAGTCTGGGTTTTCGGACAGTCTTTAATATCCTTGGGCCTTTGGCGAATCCCGCTCGAGCGAATGCGCAGGTGCTCGGAGTTGGCGATGAAGCATTAATGGAACAAATAGCTGAGGTGCTGAAACTTCTTGGCAGCCGATTTGCAATGGTGGTTCACAGCAACGGTTTGGATGAGATAAGCACTGTCTCGGTAACAAAAATACTTGAATTGAAAGACGGTGAAATTGTACGAAAGGAACTGAACGCAGCGGATTTCGGATTCGCACCGCCCGACATTGAGCAGCTAAAAGTGGCGGATGCCAAAACAAGCGCAAAGGTTATAAGGGACATACTAAGCGGCAAAGATAAAGGGCCTCGCAAGGATATTGTTGTTCTAAATGCCGCCGCTGCGATAATCGCCGGCAATTTGGCTGACGATTTCAAATCGGCGATAGGCCTGGCGGAAGCATCGGTAAGTGAAGGCGGGGCATCGGACTGCCTGGAGAAACTAATCAAGGTCTCGAATAGCGGATCGTGAGTTAAGACACAGAGAACGAATCGAAAACACGAGTATGTTAATAGTGAAGGTTAAAATTTGTGGTATTACCAATTACGAGGATGCTGCTACCGCATTGGATATGGGTGCAGACTTGCTGGGCTTTAATTTTTATAAAAAAAGTCCCAGGTATGTGCCGCCGGAGAAGGCACAGCAGATAATAAACATGCTGCCGGGTTTTGTCGACATTGCCGGTGTATTTGTAAATGAATCGATGGAACGAATCAACGAAACGAAGAACCTGTGCCAGTTGGACTGGGTTCAGTTGCATGGCGACGAATCCCCGGAATTCTGCAAACAATTTCTTTCCCATAATGTAAAGGTAATGAAAGCTATAAGGGTGAAAGACCGGAATGACGTTCAAAGTGCTGAGGATTATTTCACCGACGCAATTTTACTGGATGCCTTTGATCCTGAAAAATATGGAGGCACCGGCCTGACCTTTGACTGGAATGTTGTTGGTCATATCAACAAGCGTGTATTTTTGGCCGGTGGGATTAATCCCGATAATGCGGCGGAGGCGGCTGAACTGGGAGTATATGGAATTGACGTTTGCAGCGGGATTGAGGCTGAGCCGGGCAAAAAAGACCACAACAAAGTGAAGAAACTATTCGAAAATATACGACATCTGAGAGGATAAATCGTGACCCCCGGACTGCGCCGGGGACACGAGAGACAAGAAAGGTTACAAAGTATGAAATATAAGGGCAGATTCGGGGATTATGGTGGCTTTTATGTGCCGGAGGTCTTAATGCCGGTACTGGAAGAATTAGAGGAGGCATTTTATCGTTTCTATGAGGATGAAGGTTTTGTTTCTGAACTGGCCAAGCTTTCGAAAGAATATGCCGGCAGGCCCAGCCCGCTTTATTACGCCAAAAGATTCAGCGAGCACGTCGGCTTTAAGGTGTATCTCAAACGCGAAGACCTTCTGCACGGCGGCGCGCACAAGGTCAACAACACGCTCGGACAGGGACTTTTGGCAAAGTACATGGGAAAAACCAAACTCATTGCCGAAACAGGCGCCGGCCAGCACGGTTTGGCTACGGCGATGATTGGGGCACTTTTTGGTATGGAAACGAAAATCTTTATGGGCGTTGTCGATATTGAACGGCAAAGTGTTAATGTCCATAAGATGAAACTTTGCGGCGCGGAAGTTGTTCCTATCGAAGGTGGAACAGGAACGCTCAAAGACGCCATCAACGATGCGCTTCGCTACTGGACGGCCCATGTGACTGATACGTTCTATCTTTTCGGTTCGGCTTGCGGGCCGCATCCTTATCCGACGATAGTAAAACATTTTCAAAGCTGTATCGGCAAGGAAGCGAGGCGGCAGTGTCTGGAAGAAATCGGCAAACTGCCGGATATGGTCGTCGCCTGTGTCGGAGGTGGAAGTAACGCCATAGGTATATTTGCGGGTTTTGTCGATGACAAGGATGTCAGGCTGATTGGTGTCGAAGCCGGCGGCAGGAGTCTGAGCAGCGGAAAGCATGCTGCAACGCTGGTGGCCGGGAAGGTTGGCGTCTTGCACGGTGCGAAATCCTACCTGCTGCAGGACAAGGAGGGCCAGGTCCACGAAACCGAATCGGTAAGTGCCGGGCTGGATTACCCGGCTGTTGGGCCGGAGCATTGCCTCTTAAAAGATACCGGCAGGGCCGAGTACGTTGCTGCAGAAGACGATGCGGTACTTGATGCCTTTGAATTACTGAGCAAAACGGAGGGAATTCTCCCCGCTTTGGAAAGCTCACATGCTCTGGCGTACCTTTGCAGCCGGAAAGGCAAGCTGGATCCTGAGACAATTGCAGTGATAAATCTTTCCGGCCGAGGCGATAAGGATGTTTCAATTGTCGAAGAGAGACGGCCGCTGAAAATTGATTAGTGATAATTTATTATTGATTAAAGTGAGCAATTCATGAAAACGTATAAACAGCTATTTTCTGAACTGTCAGAATTGAAAAGGTCGGCATTGATACCATTTTTCGTAGTTGGTGATCCCGATTTTGATACAAGTCTTGATATAGTAAAAACATCTATCGACGCCGGGGCCGATGTCTTGGAACTTGGCATACCCTTCTCCGACCCGATAGCCGACGGGCCGACAATTCAAAAGGCTGATATTCGCGCAAGGAACAGCGGGATGAATATGACAGAGGCTATGGAATTTATACGTAAGGTCAAGGATTACAAAGATATTCCAATCGGACTGCTGATGTATTACAACCTGGTTTACCAGTACGGAACGGAGAAATTTTTCAGCGATTGTTACCAGGCCGGTGTCAACAGCGTTTTGGTTGCTGATTTGAGTATTGATGATGCCGATGAAATTACCTCACCCGCAGCTAAAGCGGGACTTGATACCGTTTTTATGGTTACGCCGAATACCGACACGGACAGGATGAAACTGATTGCGTCCAAAACCACGGGATTTATTTATACCGTTTCGCTGTTGGGTGTTACAGGCAGCAGGGAAAAGCTCTCCGATACGGTTGAAGAACTCGTCGGCGAACTTAAAAAGCTTACTAATGTCCCTGTATGTGTCGGTTTTGGAATCAGCAAACCCGAACATGCGGCTACGGTCGCGTCGGCAGGCGCCGACGGCGTGATAATCGGCTCTAAAATAGTGGGTTTGATTGAAAGTAACCTGGATAACAAAGAAAAAATGCTCACCGAGATTTCAACTTTTATAAGTGACGTCAAGAGTGCAATCGAGAATCAGGGTAACTGAAGCGAATATTAAAAAAATAAGGGAGTAACATCATGAGGAAGGAGGACTTGACCAGAAGGCAATTTCTAAGCGGGGTAGGCGTATCGGCTGTGAGTATGGGGGCTGTCGGTTTGTCACCGGGCAAATCGGCTTTTGCTGTTTCAAAGAACAAAAGAGATTCTTCAGGCCACGGATTGTTTGATAAGATTTACGGGTGTCTTGCCGGCTCCCGAATAGCTTCTGCCATGGGAGCGGCGGTAGAAGGCTGGGACATGGACAGGATAGCAAAAAAATATGGTATCTTCGACAAGCTTGTGGCATATCACCATTACAATGTGGATTGGGACCACCCTGCGGGAAGTACGGAGGATGGAATAGAACGCCAGAAGCTTATGTGTACGGCCATCATCGAAAAGCAGGACAGGATAACGGCCGAAGATTTAGTAAAGACATGGGTGAAGGTACTGGATCCCAATAAGATGAAGTATATGACCGAGGCGTTCGACAGGCAACTGCTGGCCCATGCAAAATCCGGCACTGTACCTGCGTGGGAGCTCGGCGGATTGTCCAAACACCCGCATTTAAATACTACGGCCCGCTCGTTTCACGCTATCGCTTTGATTAACGCCTGTGATATTGATGGGGTGATAAGAGACGTTTACGAGATCGGAAGGGTGTATCAGCCTCCGCATAGCGATTCCTATCCCTGGGGTGCTGCTTATAACGCCGCCGTTGTACACGCGATGAGGCCGGATGCCACCGTGGACTCGGTTATAGAAACCGCTCTTAAGCATTCCACACCCCAGATCAGCAGGGAAATACAGAATGGCCTCGACATAGCTAAAAAGTATAAGAAGCCTTTGGATATGAGAAGAGAGCTTAATAATGTATATACGAAAAAAGATAGCCCCTACTTTGTAAATGCCAGAATGAAAACCTATCATGCATCTTCGATCTACGAGACGGTGACAAAAGCGCTGGCTGTGTTTTATGCGACCAGGGGAAATGTCAAAGATGCGATAGTCGTAGCGGTCAACTTCGGGCGTGATACAGATTGTCTTGGCGCTACCGCCGCAGGTTTAGCGGGTGCTTTCTCCGGTACGCCGACCATACCGACCAAATGGATAGAAACCGTAGAGCAGGGGACAAGAAACAATCCCTATACTAACTCGCATATGACTATCAGGGAAACGGCCGAGGGTATGTATAGCGCCTTGAAAAATAAGGTCAGGAAGATGAAGAACTACATAATGTTGATGGAATCACAATTCTAAATCTGGTTTGCCGGGGGGGATTTCAATTATTTATCAACTCGTATGCTCGGATCAGTTCGGCCACGCTCCAGGCCTGGGCGATACAGCCTCTCGGATTATGGGGGGCATCTCCATCAAAAATCTCCGAGATGCTGCCGATACAGCCTTGCCCGGTTAGATGCTGCATTAGAGGCTGGATAAATTCAGCTGCCTGTTTCTTGCTTTTTCGGTTGTAATCGTTGACCTTCAAAAAGCTTTCGACAAATGGTCCAATCAGCCACGGCCAGACCGTGCCCTGGTGGTAAGCCTCATCTCGCTGCTGCTGCGGGCCTGTGTATATTCCTTTGTAACGGTCGTCCCCGGCGTTTAGCGTTCGCAGGCCGAAAGGCGTGAGGAGCTCTTTTTGCACAACGTCTACAACTGCCGCCTGTTGCTGGGGTGACAGTGGTGAAAAACCGAGTGAGACGGCGAATATTTGATTCGGCCTCAGGCTTGAGTCAACCGAGCCATCGGGTAGAATGCAGTCGTTTAAGTAACCGGTTTTCTCATTCCAGAAGAGTTTGCAGAAGCTCACTTTCACTTTATCCACCATGGATTTGTAATGCCTGGCATTCTCTGCATCCCGGCCGTCATAAAACCGGGCACAAAGGCAGAGAGCATTGTACCAAAGGGCATTAACCTCGATTGCTTTGCCGCATCGAGGAGTAAAGCTGACTCCGTCATATTTGGCATCCATCCAGGTTAATTGTGTTTCGTAATTGCCTGAAGTTATAAGCCCATCGGAATCGGCACAAATATCATACTGCGTGCCGTTGTGGTAAGAATCTATAATCCAGCGGATTGTAGGCAGAAGATGCTGCGTGAAGGTTTCTGAGTCGCCGGTTGCATTTAAGTATTGAAAAGCTGCGTTGATAAACCAAAGAGAAGCGTCGACGCTATTAAAGTAGGCTGTGCCGGTGCGGTCATCGAATCGATTTGGAATCATCCCTTCATCAGCCGACTGGGCGAAAGTGGTCAAAACCGACTTTGCCTCATCAAATCTACGGGTTGAAAGCAGTAAACCCGGCAGGGCTATAAAAGTGTCTCTGCCCCAATCTGCAAACCAGTGAAAACCTGCTATAACCGTGGTTCTGTGTGTGTGCTCTGGTTCTGTGTTTGTTTGTCGTTTTGTAATAAACTGGTCGGCGGCTAAACAAAGTGTTCTAAATTTGTCATCGCCGTTTTTTGCAGCGGAGGTTACACCGCTTTGGTGTTTGCATAAATCTTTGTAGATCTCGTCAATTTCCACTTTTAGTAGCTGCTCAGGATTACGGCCTGATTGTGACGGGCTCAGGTTGGCATGGAAAACAATTGTGGCCGGTTTGCCAGCCTGGATCCGACACTTAAAAAAGCCCGGTGTCCACAAATCTTCTGTAAAATTCAGGCCCCGTTGTTTCTCATTACGATATACGAAATTAAACCACCATTGCTCGTCCTTTTCGAAGTTCATGGAAGGGCAGTTCAGGAATAATTTACAGCTATCCGGGACATCATGACGAATCAGCAAACTATGTCCGAGCCATCTTGAATATAATGGAGCGTCAGACCTTTGCAGGGTGTGGAAGTCCCTTAAGCCGACAAAGGGACGCAAAACGAATTCACCCGGCTCCTGCACTCCGGCGAAATCGTATACAAGGACAACCGTATCCGTTTCGCGGAGAAGATACACCGATTTGGTAAGTGTAAGTTGCTCAAATTCGTAATCAAAATGCAGGCCGCTGTCCCGACGGACCCGCTTGAGATGGGTAAAACCCTGCGGCGCGAATTTGCCGTCGAATTCAAAGGTAGAAAGGTTGTATACCTTTCGAGGGCTTACGTTTTGTGATACGCCCGGGTCCGGACCAGACCGGCTCTGGCCCTCGAATATCACCATCTCCATACATTTTGCTAATGCCATTATACGATTGGCCGGCGGGTTAAGAGAGCCGATAAGCAAGCCATGATATTCTCTGGTATTGCAGCCGATAATTGTTGACGATGCGTAGCCGCCTCGCTCATTAGTCAGCAGCCACTCTCTGGTCAGAAGATTCTCGACAGACTCATCAGAGGTTGATATAGAAGCGATTTCTATGTCATCAGCTTTTTCTGATATTAACATCTCGTTTCTTGAATTTCGTATCCTGTATCTCGGGCCGAATATGCTTTACGAGATACGTATTTATTTTTCGACCACCCCTCAAGGCTGGCATATACTCTCAGTTGCCTGTTCCGTTAGATAGTTTTCGCCTGTTAGAGCATTTTTTGTGAGACTTTTTGTATTTAACAAAGCCGGTTTGGCACAGCGGCTTTGCAGGTTGTTCAATACGTTCATAAAGTTTATATAAGAATCATAAGGGGAGTCATACGGATTGAAGTATTTATGCACGTCACCGTCGGCAAAGTATTTTGTGCACATATAATAAAAATGGTCCGATACCTGTAATTTTCGCCAGTCCGAAATAATTTTCTCATCGCTGGTTTTCTTTATTTTCTTTTCCAGTCGATAGAGCTCGTGAATGGCGTTGGATTGCATTGCGTTTCCAAGCCAGGCTGAGAGGTCTCTTTCGGTATCGGCCCAGCTTATCAGATGCGGCACATCAACCGTATCGACGGGCTCGTAAGTCTGTACAATCTCGCTGGGTGTTTTGAAATCGTTGTCCGGATGTCTTAGAATCTGTTCCGGCAGATGACGCATAAAATCGAATATGCCCGTATCTTCCCATTGGTGTTCGCCGAATGTCTCGTAATCCATAAACAGGTTCACAACGTTGCCGTTACCGTTCACATCGCTTATCCACCGGGCGAACTTTTCTGACGTCAAAGGCCATTCCGGCCAGTTACGGTTGGAAAATCTAAAGGCGATATCGTCGCTGAGGGAATAGTTTTTCAGCAGAAGTTTCAACTTCTCGCAGTATTTGGGGCGATAGACAAAATTCGGACTTCGCGTGCCTAAGATGTGGTTTGCTCCCTCGGAAATGATTGCCTCGAACTTGCCCATTGACTCGACAAGAGCGGCAAGGTCATTATTATATATAAGCTCCGTATTTCTGAATACCCGGGGTTTCTGACCGAAAAGGTATTCGATGGTTTCAGAGTGTTTGTTGACCTGCTCTATGAATTCGTCACGCGAGTATAAGAAGCTTAAGCTGTGATAGTAAGTCTCAGCAAGAAATTCCACGCAGCCGGTCTCGGCAAGAGCGTCAAAAGTGCTCATGACTTCCGGTGAAAACGAATGCAGTTGTTCCAGTAACACCCCCGTTATGCTGTAAGCTATCCTGAATCTGCCCTCAAATCGCCGGATTATATCCAGAAGTAATCGGTTGGACGGTAGATAACATTTGTTTGCAACCTTCCTGCAGATGGAAGAATTTTTGTAATCGTCAAAATAGTGGGTGTTTTTATCGAATACCGTATAATGTCTTAATCTCAGGGGTTGATGCACTTGGAAGTAAAAACATATCGAAGCCATATTTCGTATCCTGTATATCCGTTCACGAGATACATTTCTCTAACTGCATCAGTGTTTCTCCGTAAATTTGGGCACACCTCTGCGCACTGTCTTTCCAGCGTAGTTTTCTCACTTCAAAATTACCGTGGTTCCGCAACGTCATCCCCAGCGGTGGGTATTTCAATACCGCCACAATCTTGTTGGCAATCTCGTTGACGTCCCAGAAGTCAACTTTCAGGGCATGCATCAAAACTTCTGATACTCCGCTCTGCTTGCTGATTATCACAGGCACGTCGTTGTCCAACGCCTCCAGCGGTGCAATCCCAAACGGTTCTGATACCGAAGGCATTACATATATATCGGCCATCTTATAAATTTTGCGGACATCTTCACCCCGCAAAAAGCCCGTGAACAGGACCTTTTGCCCGATGCCGAGTTCTGCCGCCATTTCAATGGCCCTGTGTATTAAATCACCGGATCCGGCCATAACAAACTTGACATTATCCACAACATCCAGAACTTTCTTGGCTGCATGGAGAAAGTACTCCGGGCCCTTTTGCATCGTAATACGGCCCAGGAACAGGACAATTTTCTCATCTTTTTCGATTCCTGTTTCCGCTAAAATCCAGTTGTCGTTGCCGTTGCGTTCCACTCCGTTATATACTACTTCGACTTTTTCGCCGCTAATCCCGTACCGGCTGATGATGATATTGCGGGTGTAATGGCTGACAGCGATTACTTTATCTGCTCGCTCCATACCCTCCCGCTCGATATCGTAAATCATCTGGTTGACATGCTCGCCGCTGCGGTCGAATTCTGTCGAATGAACATGCACGATTAGGGGTCTGTCCTTAATTGCTGACACGGCAATCCCGGCCGGATAGGTCATCCAGTCATGAGCGTGAACAAGGTCATAATGCTCATGTTCAGCTAATTCAACGGCGACTTCAGCGTAACGGTGGACCTCAGTATACATATCGCTGTTGTAATCCAAACTGCCCGAATACTCACTGGTTGTGCCGGTGTGACTGGTGTATTTTTGTCTTAGATTTTCTTCGATTCGCCGCTGGTAGACCTCAGCCGTTGAGTAGGGCTGTAGTGGTGAGTTGATTGTGTGAAATACTACGTTTTTGAACTCCCTGAATTTCACAGTGCTCGTGGGAGTACGGGAATCGGGAGTTAAAAGATTTACGTGGGTTGAATATTTGCTGTCGACCATTTTGGGCAGAACAAAAGTTACTTGTATGCCGAGTCGGTCCATTGCTTTGGTAAGTCCGTAACAGGCTGTTCCGAGTCCTCCACTGATAAATGGAGGAAATTCCCAACCCAACATGAAAACTTTTATACGATCCACCGTCAGCTTATCCCCATAACTATATATCCTGAAAAGACTTAACGTCAGTCTTGTTAGATATATTCATAAATTGCACATTATCAACAGTTGTACTATTCCGCAGCAATGCGAGACTTGCCGTTGCCAATTCTATCGGCAGTAAAACGGCACAATCTTAATTTCAAGCTGGCAAATACACTGTATTTGTGCTTTTTCTCGTTATATAAATCGGAATTTAAGCTTAGACAAGTTCAATAAATTTTGCAAATATGTCAATTATGATACTGATAATGGGGATTTTATGGGTCAATTCATCAAGTAAAAAATTACCTGAGTAAATTTAACATGGCAAATTGCCCCTGGTCCGATAATTATTAGTCTTGGCCGATTGTTTTCTGTTGAAACTGCCGCGGATAGACATGGCGGAATTAATAGTTAAAAAATAAAAGTGAGCCGATAAAAAAAGCTGCTCCGCTCCAAAAATGCAGAACAGCTTGGTTTAAATAACATCGCCGCAAACGTAAAGTACACAGCCTGAAAATGTTAGCTCAATTCCTGTTTCACCTGTTAGAAGTAAAACGCCAAAGGACTTCTTATGGATTTTACAGGTCTTGTGGCTTGACTGTGCTGCGGCGGTTGGCCTTGGTTCGAGCAATTGCGCAATCAAGCATGCAATACACATTATCGCTGATTGCCTCGAGCGCATCCGATGAGGTCATCATCTTTTTGCTCTTGATGTAGGCCTTAACTTTGCTGGCCACAATCAAAGACTCTTTTTTCTTTGCCATTGCAAAAATCCTCCATGTAAAAAGTTAAATTCTACTAATCCGGTACTAAATCCCTGAGTCCGGCACATTATTGAGCATCGTTATTACAGCAAGGTATAAGGATTTGCAACAAAAAAAAACGCTAAAACCCAAAATTTATGCCCTTATTGAGCCGATAGCAGAAAAGGACTTGAAAAAAAATCGAACTACAAATTGTCCTTTTTAGTATAAACTCGTGATTTTTAATAATTTATGCGGTTTATTTTGACGAAAATATTTAGACGAACTGTTCTTAATCGTGCAATTGTTGACTCGCAGGATAGGTTGAGTTTGTTGCGGAGAAATGGATAGAATGGCAAAAAGTTATAAAAAAAACCGGAAATCTCAGACCGATACGCAGGATTTCGTCGTCGTTACTTTTGTCGATGACCTGGAGCAGGCCAAAGAGTACGAGTCTCTGCTGAAAACTAATGATATTCCTGCTGTGATAAATGAGCAAAACGAACAGTTAAGCGGTACCAAAGCTATTGCTGTAATGGTTCCCGAAGATTTTCTCGATGAGGCACACGTGGTAATCGAGTCGCAGAATGCCTATGATGATTTTTATGACTTTGCATTGGATGATGAAACTGACGACGATTTTGATAGTGACCTTTTCGAGGATGAGTTCTAATCTTTACCGTTCTTAATTCCATCTCATTTCGTCAGAATACGCTGCCGGATTGTATCTTATGTTATGGGGTGACCACTTATCAGTTAATCAGCTTGATCTGAAAAACGGGTAGTAAAAAAACGTGTCGTAAAAGTATGGCTTTTGAATTTTTTTGTTTTTAGAAATGTGGGATGCCGGATCAATGGATGAAGAACACTTTATAGAGCGTCGCTGCGGTAGTGACCGCAGGCAAAGTGTGGTTGACAGGCGTTTGGGACTGGACCGTCAGCGCGGCCCGGGCAGACGCAGAAGTGATGAAAGAAAATCCGCCGAAGAAGGACAAATGTCTGACGAGCAATTTGAGTTTCTTATGGCCATTGATGAATATAAAAGACAAAATACAAGGCCCTTTCCTACCTGGACGGAGGTCCTGGAAGTCATAAAGGCGCTTGGTTATCGAAAAGTAACCGATCCGCAACCGCTTGAGCAGTTTAAGAAAAATACCGAAAGTGATGAGACGTCTTCGGGGACCAAACAAAAAAAGAAGGCGGCCTCATGTAGCAAATAGGCGTTCATTGGTAGTTGACTCAAACCGTTCCAGTTTCTTTTTCGATCAAGTATTATCGCAGGATATAAAGCAAAATATTCTCCGTAATCATAAGGTCCTGAACCGCATATACTTACAAAGCATAGAATCTCCCGGTTATTGTCATTAAACCAATCTGAAAAATCCCTGCATTTTTTCGGCTGAATCGCAAATATTTCGGGTCAAAATCCTGGGCTATCTTCTTTGATAGCAATAGAGGCTAAAAAACTGTGAAAATGGTGTTGACATTTTCACAAAATTCAGTCATTATATTAGTAAATTGTAACTGTCAAATTATAGGGATGGTTATTTGGAAAATTACGGTTTATTAGGATGAGGGCCAATATAAAGACCGACCCGAATTGAAAAGGAGATAACCTATGGGTAAAGATAAATTTTCACGAAGGGCTTTCATGCGCAATACTTCTCTTGCGGCTGCCGGTACGGTTGCCGGCGCATTGACCGGCAGGGGACAGGCTGAGACCAAGTCATGCTGTTCGAAGCCCCCACAGATTTCAACAGCCAGTATTCTCAACTACAACGAAAAAATGCACTATCGCCGTTTGGGCAAATCTGGTCTGATGGTCTCCGAGGTTAGCCTTGGCGGCCACTGGAAAAATCGTAACGCCGGCCGTTACTGGGACCATTTTGCCAATGATAAGGTACCTCCGGATGTCGCCAAGAACCGTACTGAGGTCATCAGCGCCTGTATTGATACCGGCATCAACTACCTGGATATCACTACTGCCGCCGAGTGTCTAAGCTACGGAGTGGCCCTCAAGGGCAGGCGGGAAAAGATGTACGTTGGTGCCGATATTCATAATCTCGGCCCACGAAATTCGAAGTTCTGCAACGTCAAGGCACAGACCCACAACGTAGACACATGCCTGCGTATGCTGCAGACAGATTACCTTGATATCTGGCGTCCACAGGCAAAAATGAACGGTTCAAACACAGATGCCGATGTTGAGGCCCTAATCGAGACCTTCCAAAAACTGCATAAGGCAGGAAAAGTCCGGCATCTTGGTATGTCCTCTCATTCACGTCCCTGGTTCGAGCACATTATTGCCAAGTATCCTGAATTCGAGATGTTTATATTCCCATGCAGTGCAAAAACAAAGGCTAAAGGCAAGGCACCATTAAAGGGTAACGTCGTAGAGGTCAATCCCGGACACGGTTCAGACCAGACACAAAGCATTTTCAAGAAAGTCATAGAAAAGGATGTCGGGATTGTTACTATCAAGCCATATTTTGGCGGCAGCCTGTTCAAGAGCGCCGGCAAAGTCAAGTTCCCGGTAATGGGCGTAGGCAGCAAGGAAGAAAACGACCTGGCACGGCTGACGCTTCAATGCATACTTGCAAACGAAGCTATTACTGCTGCAGTACCCGGTTTGTCTACGGTATATGAGGTTGAAAACGCCGCGCGTGCTTCATATACGCGTCCGCTTGGAATCACAGCCGCAGAGAAGGAATGGCTTATGCGGATTACTGACGAGCAATGGGCAAATCTGCCTCAGGAATACACCTGGCTGCGTGATTGGGAAGTCGTGTAATTCCCGTCTCTTCAGTTGATGCTAAGCGAAAATAACAGGTTGTGCAGTCAATTGCCGGTGGAGAAGCGGTTTGAACGTGTGGGCTATGCCGTTGCGCTTCTGCAAATTTAATTTGGTTTACAAAGGAGAATAGTTGTGCGCTCAAATAACCGAACCGATTCGTTTCTCGTCTGGGGATTTCTTCTCCTCGCAGTCTCTGTCTGTGTGTTGGCCGTATGTTTCGCAGACGAACCAAAGGCTGAAAAACCTGATGACCAGAAAGCGGGCGGCAATTCCAAGTGTTACGTCTGCCACCCCAGCCTTAAGACCGAGGATATCACTACAATCCATCTGGATATGGGTATTACATGCGACCAATGCCACGGGCCTTCGATCGAGCATATGCACGATGAGATGCTGATGACAAAGCCGGACCTTCTTTTTGGCAGGGCTGAAGTTCAAAAGATGTGTTCAAATCCGATGTGCCACAGGCCGGGGGGCGACCGCCGTGTCTACGGCCGGGCAGACCATAAGAATCAGGCGGCAGTAAAGGCCTTTCACGAGAAATGGCTGCACCGCGTCCGTCCGAANNAGGCCGTCTGTACGGATTGCCATGGGACCCATAACATTGTCAAAGATTTGAAAGCTGAGGCTGAAGAAAAAAAATGGATTACGGCTTTTAACGGACGCGATCTCACAGGCTGGCAATCCTCGGGTGCTGCTTCCTGGACCGTAAATCGCAGCCGGCTGATTGGAATCCCCGGCGCTAACGGCAAAGGTGGTACTCTATGTACCGACGTGGTATATGAGGACTATCTGCTGACTGTGACTTTTCGAGCAGATTGGCCGATCCACGCAGGAATCTGGCTGCGGGCCGAAGGTTCCGAAAAGGGTCCAAGGGTAGAGATATTCGAGAAGAAAAAGCCTGCATCCTTTGCAGGCAGCATTTGGGTGCCCGGCAAAGGATTGGCCCTGACCAACCTGCGCCAGGACCTTATTGACCGCGAGAGCTGGAATACTATCTCGGTCAAAGTCCAGGGAAAGCGGTTCCAGGTCTGGTTAAACGGAGAGGAAGTCGGGGCAATCCTGTCGCAAGGGCCTGAAAAAGGAAAAATCGGGTTGCACATCGAGACAAACCCGGCATACAAAGCGGCTAAACTTTCTGTCCGCGAAGTCCTAATCCAGAAGCTGGAAAGGTCAGAGGATAAGTAGTTGACATATAAACGGGATTAAGCTATATCCTGCCTTAAATTGACGCCATCCTGCTTTGAGTTGGAATTGTTTATTTACGAAATTCCGGCTCGGTATCGTCAATTATGCCGAAATCAACCCTAAATATCGGTGGCTCAATCTTGTTTCACAAGTTGAGGTTGATTGAATGAAGCTATACTTGACCTTAGCCGTCGGCCTGATACTTATTGTGGCGGCATCCTGTTTGCAATCTACAACCTCGCTTTCTTTACGTGGTTCGCAGGATATGCCGAATAACAACGGCCTGTGCCTGGTATGTCATTTGGATTTTGACGAAGACCCTCTTACGACCGACCATCTGCAAAGGAACATTACTTGTGCCCACTGTCACGGTAAGTCTGTCGCACATATGCATGATGAGACCATGATGACAAGTCCCGATGTCCTTTACGGCCGAACTGAGGTAGAATCGATGTGCAGACATTGCCATCGGTCCCATAAGGACAAAAGGGCGGTCGAAAACTTTCGGGCTAAATGGCTCGGGAAAAAGCGTGAAAACGGAAGAAACATCACTGCAGAATCAACCTGCACTGATTGTCATGGCCTGCATACTATCTCCCGCAGGTAAGTGTTGTCTGTTTTCTACACCCCAAAGGCATATAATCTTAATTCTGGCGACTTTGTCAGGTATTTTTCCTGCTATTAGAAGTACATTTGACCGGATATAGTGGATTTATAGCAATAGGAAAAGCCTTGATATACGCAATATTGTTGGTAAACTGTCGGCCGTAGTTAGACGAACTAAGGACTGAAAATTGAGTAATACTATAGAATTTCACCTTTTTATACTGACGTTATGAGGTTTCAATAATGACTGATTATTCAGTAAGTCCGGCAGGGGAAGAATTCCCCATCCCCAAACGGGGTGAGTATGCTCAGGAGTTTAAACGTATTGAGTCGCTGGTTGAAACGGCACGCGGCCAGGACAAGGAAATCGTTGTCGTAATGGGCGTTGGTTTTGTCGGTGCGGTTATGGCCGCTATCATTGCTGACAGCGTCGACAGGGAAACCGGCAAGCCAAACAAGTTTGTTATCGGCTGTCAGCGACCCAGTACCCGAAGCTATTGGAAAATCCCACTCCTTAACAGAGGGCAGGCCCCGGTAAAGGCCGAAGATCCGGAAGTCGAGCCGATGATAGTCCGCTGCGTACTGGAAAAAAAGACACTGGTAGCCACTTATAACAGCGACTGCCTCAAACTGGCCGACTGTGTGGTTGTGGATGTTCAGTGCGATTATACGAAAAAGGACCTTGGCAATATGCGCACCGGCATGGCCGAAATGAGCGCGCTGGAAGCAACAATAAAAACCATCGCCGAAAAGATACCCCCAAAATGCCTGACCCTGATTGAGACCACTGTAGCCCCCGGCACAACCGAATTTGTCGCCTTACCAATTATGAAGAAGATATTTGCCGCACGCGGCATTGATTCAGAGCCCCTGCTGGCACACAGCTTTGAGCGTGTTATGCCCGGAAGAGAATACGTTTCGTCTATTAGGGATTTTTGGCGTGTGTGTTCCGGTTGCAATCAGGAAGCCAGAGAGCGTGTTGAGAAGTTCTTAAGGGAAGTGCTTAATACCGACGAATTTCCGCTGACCATCATGGACCGCCCGATTGAATCCGAGACTACAAAAATAGTCGAGAATTCTTTCCGTGCCACAATACTTGCCTTCCTAAATGAATGGAGCTTGTTCTCCGAGCGTAATGGTGTGGACTTGACCAAGGTCATAAAGGCTATCAAGGTCCGGCCTACTCACAGTAACATCATTTTCCCCGGCCCCGGCATCGGCGGATATTGTTTGCCCAAGGACGGCGGCCTTGGCCACTGGGCCTACAGGCACATCCTCGGTTTCGAAGATGACATCTTCAAGATGACGACAATGGCAATCGACATCAACGACACCCGCGGCCTTCATGTAGCGACTTTGACAAGAGATTCACTGAGAAATATGGGCCGTCAAATTGCCGGTTCGACAGTATTACTGTGCGGCGCAAGTTATCGCCAGGATGTTGCCGACACGCGATACAGCGGCTCCGAAGTCGTCGTTCGAAGGCTTACCGAGATGGGAGCTGAAATGCGGGTGCACGATCCCTACCTTGAACACTGGTACGAGCTGGAAAAGCAGGATTCCTACCCGGCGCCCGGCCACTCGTTGTCGAGGTTCTTCAGAAATCAGGATGATTTGGATAAAACCTGTGTACAGCATGACCTTGCTGTAGCGCTTAAGGGTGCACAGGCAATCATACTGGCGGTACCGCACGCGCCGTACCTGCAGCTCGAACCGGAAAAAATAGTCGAATGGGCCGGTGCTCCGCTGGCGGTAATTGATTGCTTCGGCATATTGGATGATGATAGAATCCGCCGATATTTCGAACTCGGCTGTGAGGTAAAGGCCTTAGGCCGCGGACATATACAGCGAATAAAGGAAGAAGTTAGAAGGAGCTAAACACTAAACCTAAAAGCGAAAAACTGTAATTCACAATTTCAAAACCTCGGTTTTGGAGCTGTGATTATGCGTTTTTCGCTTTGTATTTTGAGATGGATGATATGGATATAAAGGAAAAACGGATTGCAATTTTAGCACCAGTGGCATGGCGGACGCCTCCTCGGGCCTATGGCGCCTGGGAAACCGTGGCAAGCAATATTACAGAGGGCCTTGTGGCCCGTGGATGGAAAAACGTAACGCTTTTCGCCACAAAGGAATCTATAACAAAGGCAAAACTTGTAGGTTTTGTCGAAACAGGCTATGAGGAAGAAGAGAAAAACATCCCGCTGGTCTCAACTTGCCTGCATATTTCAAAGGTGATGGAGCGAGCCGATGAGTTTGACCTCATTCACAACAATTTTGATTACCTGCCCCTGACTTATCTGCCGTTTATAAAAACACCGATGCTGACCACCATCCATGGATTCTCCGATCCCGATATACTCCGTGTTTACCACGACCACAAAGACACGTACTTCACTTCGATAAGTGNNGATATACTCCGTGTTTACCACGACCACAAGGACACCTATTATGTCTCCATAAGCGATTCCGACAGGGACCCCGGCCTGCCTTATCTTGCGACGGTCTACAACGGCATCGATCTTTCAAACCTCACTTTCAGGGATACCCCCGGTGACAAGCTGGTTCATTACGGCCGAATACACATGGACAAGGGAACACATCTGGCGATTGACGTGGCAAAGAAGGCCGGCATGGACCTTATAATAGCCGGCATAATTCAGGACCAGAAGTACTTTGATGACCTGGTAAAGCCCCACATAAACGATACTTCCATCAAGTTCATCGGCCCTGTTAATCCCGTTCAGCGCGATGCCCTCCTTAAAGAAGCTTACGCTGTTATTCATCTTAATACCATACCCGAACGCTTTGGCCTGGTAATGGCAGAGTCAATGGCCGCCGGCGTGCCGTTAATCGCGATGGACTTGGGTTCGTGCCGGGAGGTTATCGAAGATAAGGTGACGGGTTTCTTGGTCAACAGTGTGGATGAAGCGGTAGACGCCGTAGGCAAAATCGATGGCATCGACAGGAAGAAGTGCCTCCAGCGTGTGGAGGAAAACTTTACTATCGACTGTATGGTTTCCGGCTACGAAAAAGTCTACGAGGAAATCTTCCGGCGAGAATCTCAAAAGAAGTAAAATATCTGAACGCCAGAAATGAAAAAGGAATTCGTCAAACGCTATAAAGGCAATCCGATACTCACAAAGGATGATGTCCCCTACAAGGTTGAGACCGTCCACAATGCCGGCGTCGCAAAATTTGATAACCGATACATAATGCTGTTTCGCTCGCATCTCGATACCGGCCGGTCCATTATCGGCGCAGCCGAAAGCGATGATGGTTTCAATTTCAAGGTCTGCCCTGAGCCTTTCATTGTACCGGCAAAAAAACCGCCTTTTTCCGAATATGAAGAATACGGCGTAGAAGACCCGCGCATTACACTTCTGGAAGGTGCTTATTATATAACTTATAGCGCCTATTCCAGGCACGGCGTACGCACGGGACTGGCTAAAACTTTGGATTTCAAATCACTCGAAAGAATCGCCTTTATAACTCAGGCCGACTACAGAAATACCGTCCTTTTCCCCGAAAAAATCAACGGCAGGTACGCCCGGCTGGACCGACCTCATTCCGATATCACTCCCTGGTCAATCTGGATTAGCTATTCACCTGATTTGCGTCACTGGGGCGATTCGAAACTACTAATCAAACCCACTGCTTACCACTGGGACGAATCAAAAATCGGCCCCGGCGCGCCGCCGATTCGCACCGACAAAGGCTGGCTGAATATCTACCACGGTGTCTTCCCTACTATGGACGGCCACGTATACCGCCTCGGCGTCGCTTTACACAAACTGGATGACCCTTCAGTTGTTCTCGGCGTCAGCGACCGCTGGATCCTCCAGCCCGAGGACCAGTGGGAACTCGTCGGCTACGTACACAACGTGGTCTTTACCTGCGGTGCCGTCCCCGAGGATGATGGTACTTTGAAACTCTACTGGGGCGCCGCCGACAAGGTAATGTGTGCCGGAACAGCCGTAATCGACGACCTTGTCGAACTGTGCCTCACCGATTCAAGACCACCA
>JAABXR010000092.1:0-718 GCA_011776225.1 Phycisphaerae bacterium | reverse complement strand
TTTGTTATATAGACACCGGAAATAACCAGTACAGCGCCTGTTAGCAGTGATATGGTTATGGCTTCCCTGAGGATGAGAAATGATAACAGTATGGCGAATATGGGAACAAGGTTAATGAATAAACCTGCTTTTGTGGGCCCGATACGCTGTATACCTTTGTAGTACCAGACGAATCCGATAACGGTTCCGAATATACTTAAATATAGAATACTCACCCAATCCGGCAGGGCGATATGGCCTATTTTATCAAACAGCCCTTCGAAATAAGCAGGAACGGCTAAAGCAACAGCGCCGACAACGGATGAGTACGACACTGAAACAAGTGGAGAAAGGTCGTTCATCACAGCTTTACCTATGAGAGAATAGGCTACCCAGCTTAAGACACAGCAGAATATATACAATTCACCTCTGCCTAAGTTTCCTTCGAATATTTGACTTACCTGTCCTTTGGATATAACGAAAATAGCCCCACATACGGAAATTACTATTCCAATAGCCTTGGTTATATTGATTCGCTCTTTTAAAAACAGACTTGATGCAATCGTAATAAATACCGGGCATGTCGCGATGACCAGTGACGCCCGGCTGGCCTCGATTATTTTCAGTCCTTTAAAGAACATAACGTTGTACGTAAATATCCCTGTCATACCAAGCAAAATGACAAACAGGAATTGGCGCTTTCTTAACGGCGGGAATTTGCGTTCGGTTTTCCATGTGA
>JAABXR010000019.1:20200-20423 GCA_011776225.1 Phycisphaerae bacterium | reverse complement strand
GGCAAGGAATATCCCGATACTGTGTGTAACGCAGGAGGCGTATATCACTTTAACGACGGCAGAGAGCAGCCGGACACACAGTTCACGACGTTTGAGTTCGGCAAACTTACATTGCTTTTCGAAGCGTCGCTGTGGTCACCTTATATGCACCGGATTGTTCACTTGAAAGACACAACAAAGTTTCCCGACTGGCCCTTCAGCGCAACGAAGCTGGAGATATGCG
>JAABXR010000019.1:10959-20187 GCA_011776225.1 Phycisphaerae bacterium | reverse complement strand
TTTGGCAGGCACGGTGGTGGATGGCAGGTATTCGAGGGGGACAGCAATGTTCGAGAGAGCAAAGCGGTTGTGTCAGTTCCGGCCGAGCACAAATTCGGAAGCATTATCGACCTGCATTTCGATGATTTCATAAACTGTATTCGCAGCCGAAAGAAACCTAAAGCGGACGTCGAAGAGGCACATCGTTCAATGGCGCTGTGCCACCTTGCGAACATCTCGTATAGAGTCGGCAACCGGAAACTTAAATATGATGGCGCAACTGAAAAGTTCATCTCGGATAACGAAGCCAACAAATACCTTAAGTCCAACTATAGAAAGCCCTGGGTCGTGCCGGAAAAAGTATAAGAACCGCAGCGGTTTGGACAGGTCAGATTATAAAGGAATCAGAAGGTGAAAAGAGTATTGATATCAGCAGCTATTTTCTTACTATGCTGCAATTTTGCTAATGCCAAGTGGATCGAAATCAGCAATCAAAAGGCAACACAGGAACCGACGGAACTGGGCGGGCCAAGGATAGTATTTGAATACGACATCAATGACAAGGAGATATCAAAAGATTGCCCGGTTTATGTATTCATTCGTTACAGCACAGATTCAGGCATCACATGGGAATTTCTTTCTATGGATCATCTACAAGGCAACGGCTACGGTTTTGTAGAGAGTGGCGGTCATAAAAAGATTATCTGGTGGGGAACAACTGAAACAAACTTCGGTGAATCAAATGTGGCAGGGAAAGCGGACCTTGATAAATTAAAATACATAATTCTTGGAATCAAGATGGTGCGGGTTCCGGCGGGAGAATTTAAGATGAAAAGCCTTCCGGGTGGAGGTTATGACGAGTCGAAAGACCAAGAGCCTGACAGTAAGCTACCGTTGTTTTATATAGCGAAATACGAAACCACAGTTGCCATGTATACAGAATATCTAAACAATACGGGCCGAGAGGGAGCAGGCTGGAATAAGCGAATGTCGAACAGTAATCGTTGCGGTATTGTCCGGAATGGAGCCAGCCCTTCTTTTACTTACAGTGTAACGGCTGGTAGAGAAAACTATCCGGTTACATACGTATCGTGGTATGATGCAGCAGCTTTTCTTAGGTGGTGCGGCCTGAGGCTGCCAAGCGAAGCGGAATGGGAAAAAGCCCTCCGGGGCGGAATTTATCTGGACGGCGACAAAACGAAACATCGTAAAAATCCCCTGCCCGAGAGAAGATATCCATGGGGTAATGAATCACCAAAGGCTAATACCTTTTATCGTTGTAATTATGACGGTGATGATGATGGATTCCCATATACAGCACCGGTTGGAAGTTTCAGCAAATTCAACAGTCCTTATGGAGTCTGCGATATGGCGGGAAATGTAGCCGAGTGGACCTTAGACTGGTATTCAACTTCGTATCATGTGGGTTTAGATGGCTTCAGGATGGTCCGTGGCGGTTCGTGGATGGCGGTTCCATCCGCCTGTGACGCCGTTACAGGGGCGACACAACTTCCTCTTAAAGAAAGCAGTATCATGGGATTTCGCGGATGTTATGGGACCAGACAAATAAATCATTAGCCGTGACAGTTTGACATCAGCAATTAAGAGCGAGATAAGAACAAATACACCTTTTTTTCAAGAAAGAAATGCTGAAAACTATCTTGCAGGCTCGACAGGTTTTCTTTACAGTATTAGATTCAAAAGCGTCTATCAGTATTTCGGTGATAGTGATATGGACAATATCGGCTTAAATTTATCTCGTCGTGGAATCAGAGGTTTACTCAGGGAGGACCCAAAAATGAAAAGCTTCAGAAGAAACGTCCTGTTAGTTTTTTTGTTGGGCGGTCTTTTATCAATTTCCCCAAAATTGAGTCATGGAAGCGCCAGAGCGTGGGTGGGAACAATAACAATTCCCACATACGGATGGGCGGAAGATGTTAATCCGAAGTTCTGGGCGCTGGAGGGTGATATTAAGTTTTCGACTACGGTCAAAGGCTCCATCGTTTACCCCTATACGATGCAGGACCACCTTTTCAGGACCAAGGAAGATGTAACTTACAAAGCTTTATTCCTCGAAAATGAGTATCTTAAAATCACATGCCTGCCCGAACTTGGCGGCCGACTACATTCGGTCTTCGACAAAATCAAATGGAAGGAGATGTTTCACACCAACAGCGTCATAAAACCGGGCATGATCGCCATGCGCGGCGCGTGGATAAGCGGAGGCGTCGAATGGAACTTCGGTCCTCACGGACACACAGTTACAATTCTTTCACCGGTTGATGCACTTACGGGAAAGAATTCGGACGGTTCAGCTTACATCGAGATAAACAATATTGATAAAATCTTCCGAAACCGCTGGACAGTGCGTGTAACTTTGCATCCCGGCAAGGCGTATCTGGATGAGCAGATTCGCATATTTAATCCTACAGATGCAATCAATCCATATTATTTCTGGAACTGTACGGCCTTTCCCTGCCGGGCAGGTACGCGTTTTATCTATCCAATGACGCTCGGGACAGACCATAACGGAACTAAATTTTTCTCGTGGCCGATCCATAGAGGCAAGGACTTATCCTGGTTAAAAAATTACGAGATATATTCCTCTATTTTTTCCGTTAACTGCACGTTCGATTTCTTCGGGGCCTATGACGTTGACGCAGACCGCGGCATAGTGCAAGTGGCGGATCACAAGATACTTGGCGGTAAAAAGGCCTGGACATGGGGGACCTGGGACTTTGGCCTGGTCAGCCAGAAGAACCTGACCGACGAAGACGGCCCCTACATCGAGGTCCAGAGCGGTCCGCTGCCGACACAATCCGATTACGGAATGCTGCTGCCCAGACAGACCATATCGTGGCAGGAATGGTGGTATCCTGTTCACGGACTGGGAGACGGTTTCGAATATGCTACAAAGGATGTCGCTATTCAATCCATCAAGGACGATGACAAGCTCCAATTGCGTATGCTCGCAACCGATACGTTCCGTGTTGCGAGATGCACTATATTTGAAAAAGACCAAATGCTTCTTAATAAAAATATAGACTTATCATATAGACAACCCTTAGTGTTAGAGCTATCGCCACCACCAAAATCGGCCATTGATGTCACCCTTAAAACAAGGAATGGAGATCTCCTTGCTTCTTTTACCACACCTTTGCCGATTCCCAAGGTTTCGCCGCCCGACGTCTCCAAGCTAATGACGAAACCTGACGAGCAACTTACAGTTGAAGAGAAATACCTTAAAGGCCGAAAGTATGACCTTGCAACGAATCGAAAAAAGGCACGGGATTACTACGAAAAAGCACTCGCAGAAGATGCCGGGTATCCACTTGCGCTGCGCGGTCTGGCGGTACTCGATATCGAAGCGGGACTTTATGAGGGTGCTATTGAGCAATTGAAAAAGGCTTTAAAACGTGATGACAGTGACGGATTGTCGTGGTTCTTTTTAGGCGGGAGCCATTTAAGGCTAAGAAAGGAAAAAGAAGCGCTTGAGTTTGCACAAAAAGCGGCAGCAAATCCCGATACAGCATCTATTGGCTATGACCTTTCCGGCCGTGCCTATATGCGTATGAGCGAATTTTCAAAAGCCAAAGTTGCATTTGAAAAGGCAGTTCAACTAAATCCAATGGATACAAAAGCAAAGAACCATCTTATACTGGCCCTATATGCATCGGGGGACAAGAAGTCAGCATATAAACAGGCCAAGAAGCGAATTGCGACAGATCCGACGGATTTGGTTCCTCGGGCATTATTATCACTGAAAAACAAAACAGCTATAACCAATTTTGTGATGGACGAAGCCCAGGAATATTTGGGTGAATATGACTTCGAAATGCTAGAGGCATGTCTTGTGTTTGCAGAGCTGGGACTTGTCAGTGAAGCCGCCGAGTTGTTAATGACAAAGTATTTAGCAAACACTAAAGGGGGACAGAACCCCCTGCCACTTTATTATCTTGCTTATTTTGCTTCACTGCAGGGCAATGACAAAGGTGCCCAATCTTACCGCAGCCTGGCCCGCTGGGCTTATAAAGACTATGTCTTTCCATCCCGCCCTGAAGCAATAGAAGTATTTAAGTATGCGATTTCGAAAAGGTCTCAGGATACACATGCCCACCTGCATCTCGGTAATTTGTACGCGAACTTTGGGCGTGTCGAGGAAGCCGCCCGTCACTGGCAAAAAGCGAGCGAACTGGATCCATCCCGGAGTATCGCATATCGCAATCTCGGCCTTTATACATGGGCGGTTAAGGAAGACCTGACAAAGGCTGAAGAGTATTATCGTAAGGCCATCTCGGCACGTCCGAAAGACCAGACGCTGTTTCGTGACTTAGCGGACATCCTGCTGGCAGCAAACAAACGCGACGAAGCGATAAAAGTTCTCGAAGCCACACCTTTTGAAAAAATGAGGCGTGCGGATGTGATAATCATGCTCGCGCAGGCGTATGTTGACGAGCAAATGTACAGCAATGCGATTGATTTACTGGAATCAACGCCCTACTTTGTGAACTGGGAAGGCCAGACGATAACCTGGGACCTGTTTCATAAGGCACATCTTGAGCGAGGCAGGGAACGCTTTGAGAAAAAGGATTTTCTTGGTGCTTTGCAGGACTTTGAACTGGCTTTGACCTACCCGGAGAATATAGGCGTCGGCCGGTCGAACAAACCTCAGGAAGCGCAGGCCCTTTACTGGAAGGGACAGGCTTTGCAGGAGCTTGGACGCCTTGAAGAGGCCTGTTTGGCCTGGAATGAAGGAATTGCCGGTCCTGAAGGCTCCGAGAAACAAAACCAATACCGAGAACTCTGCAAAAAGGCGCTTTTGGCACATAAGTGGCTGCTTTGATCCCGGAACAAAAGAACAGTAATTGGCACATCGGCAGGAGACAAAATGGATTCTATAGATTTTAGTGCTATTGGAATTGAAAGCAACTTTGGTAATTTAGACTGGTGCATTGTCATTATATACTTACTGGTCATTGTAGCTGTCGGAGTTTATATAAAACGTTACATCAGCAATGTTACAGATTTCATGGTTGCGGGACGAGGCTTAAAAACTTTTCTTGGCGTTGCGACGATGATAGGGACCGAGTTAGGTCTTGTTACGGTGATGTATTCATCGCAAAAGGGCTTCACCGGAGGATTCGCGGCTTTTCACATAGCATTAACCTCAGTTGTCGTGGCTTTAGCTGTCGGCTTGACGGGCTTTATCGTAGTGCCGCTGCGAAGAATGAAGGTTATGACCATCCCTGAATTTTACGAGAAGCGTTTCGGTCACGGCGTGCGGATTTTGGGAGGAATCATATTAGCCTTTTCCGGCATACTTAATATGGGTATGTTCCTTAAGGCAGGCTCAATTTTTGTGATGGGCATCACGGGGATGACCTCAGACACTGAACTTAAGATAATAATGAGCGTTCTGCTGGGGATGGTGCTGCTATACACCACTCTGGGCGGGATGGTCTCGGTTGTGGTTCTCGACTACATCCAGTTCGTGGTGTTGTCGTTTAGTCTTATAGCTACGAGCGTGCTGTCAATTAGACATTTTGGCTGGGGTAACATCATTGAGACAGTATCGCATATCAAAGGTGAAGCCGGTTTCAATCCATTTAACAGTGAAGGATTCGGAACTTCCTATGTTATATGGATGTTATTCCTGGGGCTTGTCCACTGCGCGATTTGGCAGACGGCCGTGATACGCGCGTGCTCTGCTGAAAGTACCAAAACAGTGAAGAGGCTCTACACCTTTGCTTCCGTCGGGTGGCTGATTCGTTTTCTTTTACCGTACTTTTTTGGGATTTCTGCTTTCGTATTCATAGCACAGAATCAGACATTAAAGAACGTATTTTTACCGGAAGGAACAGAAGCCGATCCACAAGTTACTTTGATGGCGATGCCGATTTTCCTGAGCCAGATTCTTCCAGCCGGACTTATCGGTATTGTTTCGGCAGGTATGTTAGCTGCGTTTATGTCCACGCACGACAGTTACCTGTTATGCTGGAGCTCGGTGTTGACCCAGGATGTTGTAGCGCCCTGGTTCAAAAAGGGACTGTCATCAAAGGCGCGTTTGCTGCTGACTCGAATTTTTATCGTAGCCATCGGAATATTTATTTTGATTTGGGGACTTTGGTACGATTTAGGGCAGGACTTGTGGGACTATATGGCGATTTCGGGAGCTATTTATTTCACGGGGGCCATCGCATTGCTGGTCTTTGGTATTTACTGGAAACGTGCGAGTCAAGTTGGAGCATATTTAGCTCTGATTTGTGGATTTGGTGCTATTATAGGATTAAAACCCGTACAAACAANNNNGAAATTGTCGGCCTGACTGTTATAGCCTGTGCAATAACATCTATGGTGGTCGGCTCTTTAATATTTCCTGATCGCAGAAAACCACCTGAGCAGAAGGAGCAGTAATATATGAATTTTTGGATTAATTTCTGGTCATTCTTTTTCTTTTTAAGCCTTGGCATCTTTGCATGTCTTGCCGTGGTTGTGACAATTGGGGGCTTTTTTAACATACGGTCGCTGTTTAAGAGTCTTACAAATCGAGTAGACCAGAATGATGACCAGTCGTGAAAGATTGATGGCGACTTTGCGGGGTGAAGCGGTTGACCGCCCTGCCGTCAATTTCTACGAAATAGGTGGATTTCAAATCGATCCGTCCGACCCGGACGAATTCAACGTTTATAATGATCCATCCTGGCGGCCTTTGCTGCAATTGGCCGAGGAGCAAACGGACCTGATTCGTATGCGCAGCCCGGTCAGGTCAAATTCCCATAAGGTCGAGATGACACATGATAAGACAGACTCTGCAAATTACCGCGACGAATTCTTCAAGACAGAAGAATATATGGAGAATGGGAGCCGATTCAAACGTGTGACTCTGAAGATTGGCAATAAAACAATGACGTCCCTTACGCGTCGCAGCCCGAAGATTGATACTGTATGGACCATAGAGCATCTGCTCAAGAGTATAGACGATTTGAAGGCTTATCTGGAGCTGCCTGACGAAGTTTTCACTGAACAAGTCGATATTACCGACTTAGTCGAAGAGGACAAGAAACACGGCGACAGGGGCATCGTGATGGTAGATACGGAAGACCCTATTTGCAGCGCTGCGTCTCTTTTCAGTATGGAAGACTTTACCGTCATCGCCATGACCGAACAAAAGCTGTTCCATCGTCTGCTTGAGAAGCTTTCCCGCCATATATACTGCAGGACCGAGAAGACAGCTAAGGAATTTGGTGGTCATCTCTGGCGTATATACGGGCCGGAATATGCAACCGAACCATATCTGCCCCCGAATCTTTTCAAGGAATATGTAGTTCGTTATACAGGGTCGATGGTACAAACCATCCAAAAGTACGGGGGTTTCGCCCGAATTCATTGTCACGGCAGGGTACGTGCCGTTCTTGATTACATTGTCAAGATGGGAGCAACCGCGATTGATCCTGTTGAACCACCACCGCATGGGGACGTGGAGCTTGATTACGTACGCAACAAGTACGGCAGGGACCTGGTTCTTTTCGGAAATCTTGAGGTAGCCGACATAGAAAATATGGAACCAACTGAGTTTGAAAAGGTCGTCGGAAAAACGCTCGAAGACGGAACGAGTGGGGAAGGTAAAGGTTTTGTGCTGATGCCATCTTCGGCCCCAAACGGAAGGAAAATTACACAACGAACGATGGCAAATTACGAAACAATGGTGCGTCTGGCAACCGATTTCAAGTTATGAACAAGAGCTAAAGAGGCGTTGCGTCAAAGACCACGACCTCAAAAGGCTCCATTTCAAACGTGTATTCTGTGCCTGCGGATAATACAATCACTACCCTATTCGCATCTCTCTTCCATGGGCTTTTCAAAGAATACTTTTGTGCTGCGCCAGCCGGCAGTTCAAAGACTTTTCCTATGTCTATGGAGAGTTTGCCCGGCTTCTCATGAGGATTACGCAGTGACAGAATGCCTTTTCGCTTAGACCATGCAGCCCAGCCATAAACTTCGCCCTCATTTGGATCACCCCCTACCCAGTGTGTATCTACCAGCACGTCCGCATTATTGCGGGACCATTTTGCCGCCTCGGCCAGGGCGTCCCAGTCCTGTGGCCTCATCAGTGACGGGGTGATGTATAGCTCCTGACAATTTGTCCCGCTTGCAAAAAATGCGCTAATGTCGGCAACCAGATCATTAACCTCACTTGGAAGTCCGTGATTGGCGAACATTACACCCTGGGTCATAAGCGAATTTATCGGATACAAAGGTGCGCGTTTCACGACATTTTGATAGGTTTCCTTGTCCCGATACGTAACCTGCTGCTGCCGTTTCGAGCCCCAGCCATGAGTGCTCCAATCCGCTCCTGAACGCCATGTCGAGTCACAGTACCAGAGCCAATAAGGCGATGACCATGTGCCTGTAGTGATGTTTACAAACAAATCCTGTTTAACCTGGCGCAACTCGCCGACAAGCTGCAGTAGGGCTGACATATCCCGGACGAAATCTGCACCTGCTCCGGTCGGTCTGCCACCTGTGCCGATACCATCGAATTTAAAGTAGTTCAAATCATATTCTCGAATCATATTAATACACACATCGCGAAACCTTTCGTAATATGTCGGACCGGCCAGTGAAAATCCACTTTTGTTTGTTTCGAAACCCTGCTGTCGGCCGTACTTGAGACGGTTCTGCTTTGCCTGGCCATAACCGCCAAAAGGAGAGAGCCAGGCACCCAGGGCCGAATCGTACTTTTCCACAACTTTTTGCAGCGGTGCAAAGCCGTTGGGAAAACCTTTGTGAAAACGCCAGAGCGAGGTGGTGTCATCCCAGCCGTCATCAAGGACGAAGGAATCCATCGTAACGTTTCGCTTTCCAACCAGCTCTTTGCCGAACAGGTTAATAACCTCTATACATTGGGGCTGCTTTATTATTTCAGGACCGTAACCAATATCATACCAACTGTTATAATGCAGGAACGGTCTATAGGGATGGGCCCGTTCACGTTCGATATAGTAAAGAAATCCACGCCGTAACTGCCCCTTTGGTACGACACCGATAACCGAAGTCTGCACGAGTGGTCTATCAGGCTTTAGCACGGTACCGCAAGGAAAGCCGCAAGAGAACCGAGAGGGATCGCCAGTTTGGATACGAGTCTTTGAGAGCGGGTGCTCGTAAGCAAAAAATATATTGCCGGAGAAGACGGGAGAACCATCGACGGTGCCCATAACCCTGGCCTGCGATACGCCCAAGTCCAAGAGG
>JAABXR010000019.1:0-10877 GCA_011776225.1 Phycisphaerae bacterium | reverse complement strand
TTGCTTTCCACCGTACCGTTCAGCCAGCCGGAATGACTTGGGTTTTGGATCCAGGTTTATCAACTCAGGCCTGCCAACAATTTTCATGTTAGAAGCCTTTATCTTGCGCCCATCATACAGAATTAGTTGAAAGCATTCAGACTGCCGCAACTGTAGCGTTTTTGCCGACAATTTGTCCATTATGCTTTTGGGTTTAAGTTGTCCATCATTGAGGCCCCAAGTGCAGGAAATTATTTTGTTTTCCAAAATAAGAACGCTTCGACTTATCCTGCCTTGAGCGAAACCCGGCTGCGGTCCCGGAAATTCAAGTTGTAATTCGGCGAGAGTACAGCTTGTCAAAAGCAACACTACTACAATTAACGTATCTATAAGTCTATGTTTTCGCGATCTTTCTATCATTTTTTATTGCTCCCAAATCACCCTGATATGGCAAGTTCCATCAAAAAAACCCACATAATAATATTGGTTTTTGCAACATAAAACGATTATACTGTTGTCACTTGTGAAACAATGTTAACATTTATTTTACTGTTCATTTAGCGAGTTGAAAATGAAAATAAGTGCAAGTTACTGGATGTTCGAAGGCGGACTCGAAGCCACAAAACCGATAGCCGAGGCAATGCAGGAAGCAAAAGATCTCGGTTTCGAGGCAATCGAACTGGCCATTGGAAGCAAAGGCGTTTTAACAGAAAAGACCACACAAGCCGAGTGTGAAGAAATCGTGGCCACATCGCAAAAAATCGGCATTGAGATTTCAAGTATCGCCTCCGGCGAAAGCTGGGGATGCTCCCCTACCGCCAACGATGATGAAACGAGAGCGAAGATAATTGATTTTACCCGCAAGGCGCTTCAGGTAACAAAATGGCTCGGCACAGATGCGTATCTTTTTGTTCCGGGCGCGGTAGATGTTTTCTTTTTGCCGGATGCCGAGGTAATTCCATATGACGTATGTTATGAGCGGGCCGAAGACGCAATCAAACAGCTACTATCGGCGGCAGAAGAAACAGGTGTGACAATTTGTGTAGAAAACGTCTGGAACAAATTCCTGCTTAGCCCGCTGGAGATGCGGGACTTTATTGACAGCTTTAATTCCCAAATGATTGGGGCTTACTTTGATGTCGGCAACGTTCTGCTGACGGGGTATCCCGATCACTGGATTCGAATCCTCGGCGAGCGGATAAAACGCGTGCACGTTAAAGACTTTAAACTTTCAGTTGGTACGGTTGAGGGCTTTGTAGACTTACTGGAAGGTGATGTCGATTTCGAGGAGGTCAAAAAAGCTTTGGCTGATGTCGTTTATGACGGCTACATAACGGCAGAACTTTTACCCTTTGAGCCGGGCAGGCCGGAGAAAACAGCACAGGCAATGAAGAAAATATTCAAGTAAAAGTAACTTCTGAGGTGATAGTGATGAGACATATTGTAAAAACAAGCAAGTGGTCAATCCTTATACTTTTTTTCACAGTCATCGGTAATGTGTCTCTGGTGCCAAATCTGGTTTTGGCAAAAGCCGAGGGAATTGACCAAAATCGTATTAAAGACATTACCAAGATGCTTGACGAAAAGCCGACAGGTTTCGGCAGACCAATTACCGATAGAAACGCCTGGAAGAAACTGGCTCAAAATGATTCGTTTAAAAGCGTCATCTCCGAAGCGGAAAAGCTTCTGAAANNACTTTTCGCGCACGGGCAACCGTACGCGCTGGCAGAGAGTTGCCGGTCGCCGCCGTGGCAGGATTCATACGCTCGTTCTGGCTGAATGTATGGAGAATAATGGACGTTTCCTGCCTGCGTTTGTTAAGATTGTTCGCGAGATCTGTTCTGAAAAGACCTGGGTAATGCCGGCCCACGACCGCAGCTTAGCCAATTTCAAAGGCACAAGCGTTGATATTGACCTGGGTTCTTCTATGCTCGCATGGTCCCTTGCTACGGCCGATTATCTTCTGGCCGATAAACTAAGTCCCGACACTCGTCGTCTTATTCGTGACAATCTGGAGAAACGTATTTTCAAACCGTATGAAGATATGGTACATGGCAAACGCAGTAAAAACTGGTGGATGACCGGTACCAATAACTGGAATGCCGTCTGTCTCGGCAGTGTAACCGGGCCGGCGCTTGCTGTAATTGAATCACCTCGCAGGCGTGCGTTATATATCGCTGCTGCAGAAAAATACTCGAAAAACTTTCTTAAAGGATTTACAGGCGACGGCTATTGCTCGGAGGGCCTCGGCTATTGGAACTACGGATTCGGTTACTATATCATGCTTTGTGAAAGTATATATCAGGCAACCAAGGGTCAAGTGGATTTGCTCCGAGATACCAAGATAAAACAAATCGCAAGTTTCGGATCAAAAATTGAAATTCTAAACGGCGTATACCCTGCTTTTGCCGATTGCTCCGTGAGGGCGCAGCCCGGTTCACAACTGATGTATTTTGTCAGCCGCCGATTCGGTTTGGGTTTGCGCCCCTGGGAGCAAGCTGATACAGTCTCGCCCGGCACGCTGTATCACAGTATGATGTACTCCTTTCCTAATTCCGCTTCAGACACCGCGCCGGCTCAGACCACTTCCGAAGGCCCCGGTATCCGTTCATGGTTTGAGAAGGCAGGCGTATTGATATCCCGGCCTAAGTCAGATTCTTCTTCGCGCATGGCTGTAGCTCTCAAAGGCGGCCATAATTCAGAACATCATAACCATAATGACGTCGGCTCCTTTATAGTGGTGTTGGGAGACAAGCCTTTGCTGCTCGATCCCGGTGGAGAAGTATATACCGCCCGCACATTCAGCGGCCGCCGTTATGAAAGCAACGTTCTTAATTCCTACGGCCACCCTGTGCCGATTGTCTCAGGTAAACTCCAGCGAACCGGCAGCCGGGCAAGAGGACGCGTGGTTAGCAAGACCTTTACCGATAGCACCGACACGCTGGTTCTCGATATCTCATCAGCCTATAATGTGCCGGAACTGAAAAAAATCGAAAGAAAATTTGTATATTCGCGACTCGGTGCCGGTTCATTGCATGTGACCGACGAAGTAAAATTCTCGAAATCCTGTGAATTCGGTACTGCCCTTATTACGTTTAACCGCTGGAAACAAACTTCTCCCTCGACGTTGATTATCTATGATTCAGGAGAAGCTTTACTCGTTGAAATAAAATCAGCCGGTGCCGATTTCGAGATTCGGCCCGAAACTATCGAGGAAGATGTCAGCGCACGAAAAAAACCCACACGGTTAGGCATCAATCTGAAAGGTGCTGTAAACAGCGAGATTATTACGCTTAAAATCACACCAACAGAGCCACCCGGCAGTTAGAGTTGAACTACAGTGACCGAATAAGAACACTGATCGTCACCAGAGAGGTTTAATTTATTTGAAGACAAATATAATACAGTATCCTGAGAAAAAGTGTCTTTCATATTATCCAGGATTCTGGTATTTATATAACAACCCTAATGGAGAATAATCATGAATAAAATGTTGATTGTAGTTTTTACGTTTACCCTGCTACTTATTTTTGGGGGCTGTGCATATAACACAGAGGAAAAACATTTAGACAGATTCATTACCGCCCATGTCAACAAAGTCGAACCTCTCACAACACAGGCGAACCTTGTATATTGGGACGCATCGACTACCGGCAAATCGGAATATTATGATAAGCTCAGCCGGTTGCAACTTAGAATTAGTCGAATCTACAATAATCCAAAGGAGTATGCCTTTGTTCAAGGCATTAAAGAATCCGGACAAATCAGGGACGCCAGATTAAACCGACAACTGGACAAACTCTACTATGCTTATCTTCGTAACCAGATAGAGCCGGGGCTTCTGGAAAAACTCGTTGATGCTGACACTAAAATTCAGGAAAAGTATAACACATTTCGCGGCACCATAGACGGTAAAAAAGTTACAATGAGTGATATCTACACAATAATGACAACGGAGAAAGATTGTCGCAAAAGGGAATTAGCCTGGCGTGCCAGTAAGCAGGTGGGCGATGTTATTTTTGAGGAATTAATCCAACTGGTCAAACTGCGAAACCAGGCGGCCCGGAAAGTCGGCTTTGACAATTACCATACGATGTCGATAGTCACGGGCGAGCAGGATGTTAAGGAACTGAACCGCATATTCGACGAGCTTCGTGAATTGACCGACACGCCCTTTGCCCGAATGAAAGACGAATTAGACCTTATCCTGGCAGATAGTTATGGTATTGCCGTCAAAGACCTGATGCCCTGGCACTATCATGATCCATTCTTCCAAAGAACCCCTCTGGTATATGAACTGGATTTGGACCTTTACTACAAGAATCATGATGTAAAAAAACTATCAGAAATATATTACGCAGGTGTCGGTTTGCCTGTGGATGATATCCTTGCCAGAAGTGACTTATATGATCGCGAAGGCAAGTATCCGCACGCGTTCAGCGAAGACGTAGACCGAAGCGGAGACGTTCGTATTTTGTGTAACCTTCAAAATACCGAGCGGTGGATGGAGACTATATTGCACGAATTGGGCCATGCCATTTACAGTAAATACCACGATCGGAGTGAGCCCTGGCTTTTGAGGGAGCCGGCGCACAGTTTCACCACGGAAGCAATTGCGATGTTCTTCGGCCGAATGAGTCGCAACTCCTACTGGATGCAGGAGATGCTGAACCTGAGTGAGAAAGAACGAGCGGACATCGCAAAAGTAAGCGAAAAATACCTTGCGTTTCAGCAGGTTCTTTTCGCACGCTGGGCGATGGTCATGTTTAGTTTTGAAAAGCAGCTTTATGCCGATCCCGACCAGGATTTGAATAATTTGTGGTGGGATTTGGTTGAGAAATATCAACTTGTTAAAAAACCGCCGGGACCTGTTGACGCCGGCTGGGCTTCAAAGCTCCATTTCACAACGGCACCATGCTATTACCATAATTATATGATGGGCGAGCTGCTGGCCTCTCAATTGCATAACCATATAATTCACAACGTTTATAAGCTGAAATCAGATGAAGGTGTCAGTTATGTCGGCCAGAGGAAACTCGGAGATTATCTGCAAAGCATGGTTTTTGAGCCGGGGGCATTGTATCATTGGAACGATATGATTGAACGTGCGACGGGACAACCTCTAACACCGAAATACTTTGTAGAACAGTTTGTTAAATGATTTTTACAGGGAACGAGAGATGACTTACTTAATTGCCATATTTGTTTACTTATTTATCCTTGCCGTTATCGGGATTTACAAGTCCCGACAGGTCAAAACCCAGGCTGATTTTGCAGTGGCCGGCAGGACACTTTCACCCTGGATAATGGTCTGTACGATGCTGGCCGTGTGGATCGGCACGGGCTCAATTGTGGGCAATGCCGGGAAAACTTATGAAGTCGGCATGGCGGCATTCTTTCTGCCTTTGGGGACTTTCGTCGGCATGATTTTGCTGGCTTTAATCGCCACGCGGGCCCGAAATATTGAGGCCCTTTCGGTACCTGAAATTATCGGCAGACGATTCGGCAATACTTCCCGTTTATTAGCTGTGGTCGCTCTGGTGATTGCCTATATGGTGATTGTCAGCTATCAATTCAACGCGGGCGGCATGGTGCTGGAGGTGATAACGGGCAAGAAAGAAAAAGTAGTTTTGAAAAATGAAAACACACTAACAAAGAATCAGGTCCGCAAGGGATATTTCCATTATGAACCACCTCGTGACTGGACCGGAACTACAGAGATACAATATCATGTGAAAAAGAAAGTGTCGGACGAATGGTCTCAGACGCCGGAAATCTTTACAGTGAGAGTCGTTCGTGCCACTGAAATTATCGAACTGCGTAAGACTCTTGAGAAAGAGATTCAGGAATTGAAAGAAAAGATTCAGGAGGACAAGGACGCATCTGAAACAGATAAGGCCATACTTTTGGGGCTGAAGAATACGGGCGTGATTAAAGAAAATACATTTACCCGAGTTATTATAGAAGGATACGACGAAGGTTTTAAGAAACACGATGAAATCTACCGATTGGCCGCGATACCGCCAGAGGGCGAACTTTTTCTGCATGAACCCGTACTGACCGCCCAAAGAGCAACGATTATCGCCGCGATTTTCATCGTTGCTTATACCATGCTGGCGGGACTGATGAGTCTGGCGTTTGCAGATATTGTTACAGGTATAATTATTACAGTTACCTTGCTGATTGCCTTTCCCGTACTATTGATTAAGGCGGGAGGTTTTGACGGTATGCTGACGTCGTTCACCGCAATGGGAGATCGGCCCGACCACATGAAGCTGATCGGGGTTTTTAGTGCCGCAGATTATATTAATTTTCTATTGCCTGTTTTTCTGTTGGTTCTGGGTGACGCAAACCAGTACCAGCGGATTTTCGCAAGCAAAAACGCCAGGGGTGCCCGCACCGCCGTAATCATTATGATTTTCCTGGCACTTCTGATAGAAGAATTAATCATAGCCGAATCATGGTTTGCCGGGAGTATGACTCCCGATCCGGAAAACGGTCGCTATATTCTGATTTATGCAGCCCGACATTTTTTGCCCCTTGGGATAGGGATTATTTTTATGATTACGGTAGTGGGCATTATTATCTCCACGGCGGATTCATTCCTACTGGTTCCTTCGACGACGTTTATCAAGGACATCTATCTGAATCACATCAATCCCAGGGCTTCCGAAAAACGAATCGTTTTCATGAGCCGCTTAATGGTGCTGACCTTTGGAATCATCGCCTGGCTGGTTTCACGAGTGTTTTCGGAGTCTACGACGGTATTTGAAAAAGCGCTGTATGCCTTTACTGTTTATGGCTCGGCGATTACTCCCTGCCTGGTCGCGGCCCTGTTCTGGAAAAGGGCCACTAAAGTGGGCGCAATTGCTTCTATTCTGGCAGGTACAGTGACAACGCTTCTCTGGGAGGAAATAATAAAGGTCCACTTACCGGCAGAGATGGCAAAACTGGATGCGGTACTTCCGGCAATAACCCTGTCGGTGATTTGTTTAGTAGTGGTCAGCCTGTGTACCAATAACAAAGAAAAAGCGGCTAACGAATAAAATATTTGTAAGGCAAAGAGATGTTTTCAAAAAATATATATATCGAAAGACGCAAAAGATTAAGAGATCAAATAGGTTCCGGAATAATCTTGCTTTTGGGTAATGAAGAATCTCCAATGAATTATCCCGACAATCCATATCCCTTTCGACAGGATAGCTGCTTCCTGTATTTCATCGGGCTTGATTATCCCGGCCTTGCTGCCGTTATCGACGTCGATGAGGTCAAAGAGTGCGTCTTCGGTGATGATATAACAGTAAATGATATTATCTGGATGGGACCGCAGCCATCTCTAAAAGAAAAATGCCAAAAGGTTGGTATTTCTGAGACTGCACCACTCAATCGATTGCAGGAAATCTTGAAAAAAGCTGTTGAACAAAATAGAAGAGTGCATTTCCTTCCGCAATACCGGGCGGAAAATACTTTAAAAATCGAAAGATTACTGGGGATACATCCATCAGCAATTAAAGACGAAGTGTCAGAAACTCTGATAAAAGCAGTTGCTGCTCAAAGATCAATAAAGACCGAAGGTGAAATCGCCGAGATTGAAACCGCTCTCGACATCTCCTACGAAATGCAGACGCTGGCGATGAAAATGTCCAAATCCGGTATATATGAAAGGGAAATAGTCGGAGCGATGGAGGGGCTTGTACTTTCTCGTGGTTCTCGCCTGTCTTTCCCCACTATTTTCTCAGTTCATGGAGAAACACTCCACAACCACTATTACGGCAATCAAATGAAAGAAGGCGATATAGCTGTCAACGATTCCGGTGCCGAATCTTTACTTCATTATGCCAGCGACATCACAAGAACTATCCCCGTCAGTGGAAAATTTTCACAGAGACAAAAGGAAATCTATGCAATTGTCCTCAATGCACAAGAGAAAGCGATTGAAGCAGTCCGGCCGGGTGTAGAATTTCGCAATGTCCATAAACTTGCTTATAAGACTCTGGGATCAGGATTAAAGGACCTGGGATTGATGAAAGGCGTCATCGAAGAAGCTGTTGACGCCGGTGCCGTTACGTTGTTTTTCCAATGCGGATTAGGACATATGATGGGGCTCGATACCCACGACATGGAAGACATTGGCGAGGATTATGTCGGCTATACAGATACAATCAAAAGAAATCCTGAGTTCGGCTGGAGATCCCTTAGGCTGGGAAAGGAACTTGAGGCCGGTTTTGTAATCACAGTAGAGCCCGGATTATATTTTATCCCCGAACTAATTGACCGGTGGAAGGCAGAGAAAAAGTGCAGCGATTTCATCAACTATGATATGGTTGAAAAATACAGGGATTTCGGAGGTATCAGAATAGAAGATGATGTTTTGGTAACGGAAAACGGACATCGGGTACTGGGTAAAAAGATACCTAAAACGATAGACGAAGTGGAAACAATGTCATCCTGAAATTCGGATTATAAGGAAGAGTGAGATGCAAAAACTGACTATCCATATCTGTCTTATCGCAATAACAATAACGCTCATTTCCCCTTCGTCCTTTGCGGCCGGGGATGAACCTGTTGCTTACTGGAAATTCGACGAAGGAAAGGGAAAACACGCAATTGACAAGGTCACTGAACAGCGAGACAAAATCAATGGAAACTTTTGGTACGTTCCAGGGATTTTAGGAACTGCTGCTAAATTTGATGGTTACACCACCCACGTAGTCCGTGATTCCGATGGTGCACCGCATCTCGAAGATGCCTTCACAATAGAAGCATGGATTGCACTGCAAGCCTATCCCTGGAACTGGACGGCGATAGTAAATCAGGAAAAGGACCATAAGGCCGGTTACTTTTTTGGAATCGATGCAGAAGGAGACATGGGATTTCACATTTCCATCGAAGATCAATGGTGTGAATGTAACTCACAAAGCAAGTTGCCTCTACTGAAGTGGTCCCACATAGCAGCAACTTTTAGTAAAGACACGGGCATCAAAATCTATATCAACGGTAAACAGGCCGGTTCTCTTGCAGCAAAAGGGCAAATGACACCTGCAGAAGGAACGGATTTATTGGTAGGCAAGAGCCACCGTAAGATGAGCCCCAAAAACACCGAGCGCGAACCGAGTCGAAAGCAATTATCAAATATGGTATTTGACGGTATCATTGACGAGGTGAAGATTTATAATCAGGCGTTGAGTGCGGAAGATATAAGCAAATCCTTTGCAGCGGTCAGGTTAAAGAAGAAGCAGCCTTTAAAATGGCGGGTGATGCCTTCGGGACCTGAGGGAGCAGGTAAATTTGGTGCGTTCTATACCAATCTTAAATACTGCGATGAATGGGATACACTCTGGCGCGGAAGCGGCCCTGATGTCGTAGTAAGATTTGAGTATGCCCCAATTCGGCTTGTTAGCTGGCGGGGTATCTCCTACAACCCGTGCTGGGTGACCGAAAACGGCAACTGGTTCAGCAACGAGTTTATGGAACGCAGCGCTCCCATGGGCTGCGGCGAGTCGATGTCAGACAAACAAGCGCGGTATTCCAATATAAAAATCCTTGAGAACAGTGACGCCCGGGCCGTGCTCTACTGGCGCTGTGCTCCCGTTGATATTCATTACCAGTTTCCCAATGCTGATGGAAAAACAAGCTGGGCTGACTGGGCCGAGGAGTATTGGACGGTTTATCCTGATGGAGTAGCTGCCCGTAAAATCGTGATGTGGACGAGTAACCTTAAAGCCTGGCATGAGTGGTGCCAGTCACTTCCGATTTTTCAGCCCGGCCAAAGGCCGGAGGATGTTCTTGAAAGAAAAGCTTACCTGTCGCTTGCCAATATGGACGGTCAGAGGCGAACATATCCCTGGCCGCCCGACAAGAAGGAAGTTCCCGGAGCGAATATTCAAATCGTAAATTACAAATCGCGTTTTAAGCCCTTCCTGATTCTAACTAACAGTAAACCGCGAATCTGGTTCGCAAGGATAAGGAAGCGTCAACCCGGCAAAGAACTGGATGGCATGTCAATGTCATTGAGTTCCAGTTTTTGGTGGTGGAATCACTGGCCGGTAGCCCAATTACCCAACGACGGGAGAGTAGCTGAAACTCCCGACCGACCTTCACATAGCTACACTTCCACACAGGACAGTGCCCCTTATGAAGCCACGGAAAATTCAATTACCAAGATTATGCTCTGCGGCCTGACTGAAAAAACAGTAACCCAACTGCTGCCTTTAGCGAAGTCCTGGTTGGCACCACCAGAACTAAAAATCACAACAGGCTCATTGCAGTCTCAGGGGTATGACCCTACACAGCGTGCCTACATGCTGAAATGTAAGAAAACAGGAAAACCTACAGTTATCGAGTTTGAACTACTGGCAAGTAAAAAGTCGCCAGCGGTTAATCCCGCCTTTGTAATCAAGAATTGGGGCCAGGCCAAAGCCCGATTAAATATCAACGGCAAGCCTGTCAAACACGGCAAGCGCTTCCGTTTCGGTCATAGCCATACCCTCGAAGGCAGCGACCTGATTGTCTGGCTCAAAATCGAATCGACGGATAAATTGAAGATTTCATTAGCTCCAGTTGAAAATTGATTCTTGCTGGGCCGTGAGTAACCGAAGCTAAACTACAGGCCAGCCGGTGCGTTTGAGCCATTTGTCCATTTCAGCAGAAAGATTCTTACGATTAGAAAGGTATTTTGGGTCATCGGCCAAATTTCTGGTTTCGCCGGGATCTTCTTTTAGGTTATAAAGGTACTGTTGGCCGTCTTCGTAGCGGATGAATTTGAAGCCTTTTCCACGGACCATAAATGCCCCTTTGGTACCGGGCAGCACTTTTCGGAGGCCCTTTGGATGCGGTCTGACACGTTCTGAGAAGGTATATTGTTTTGCCTTAGATATAGAGTGCCGACCTGTTAGAAA
>JAABXR010000260.1:3773-4464 GCA_011776225.1 Phycisphaerae bacterium | reverse complement strand
TGGGGGAAACGGCCGGCGATTGAGGCGTTAGACGTATTCCCAATCCTTTAGCCACTGATAATTTTCGGGCAGATTTGCCCAGGCACGCTCCATAGCGTCCTTGAGATCAGCTTTTTCCCTGAGGTCCAGTTCCCGTCGTTCCTTTACGGCCCTGCATACGTTGTCTACCTGCTGGACGCTAATCATGCCCGGAATAGGAGCGGTTATAGCCGGGTTGCAAAGGATATATCTGATAGCCAGACGCGCTATCTTATTGTCCTCTTCAAAGTGGGGGCTGTTCGGGGAGCTGTCACCTTTGAATACCGAGTTGCTTGCAAACGGTTTTATTCCGAACCAGCCGACGTCGTACTTTTTCAGTGTAGTCCACAGTCCGCTCTCGTCGGTGACCAACTTTGATTTGGCAGTATAGGGCGTGAGAATAACGTCCATTTGTTCGGGGTAGGTCTCGATAATCTTCTTTATGTGCGGGCGGTCGTGTGAAGAGATTCCAATGAATCTGGCCCGGCCTGTCTTCTTTGCCCAGTCCAGGGCGGCCACGGCCTCCTGTACCTCGGGTTCGCTGTGTTTGCTGCTGTCAACGAGAAGACTGATACGCCAGAGGTCCACATAATCCAGGCCCGCTTCTTTCATACCGGCGTCGAGCCCTTCCCTGAGCTTTTTGCGCGGTCGCCACTCTTTGAACCGACTCTCC
>JAABXR010000260.1:0-3741 GCA_011776225.1 Phycisphaerae bacterium | reverse complement strand
TTGCGTAGGCCAAAATCTCTTCCCGGCAGCAGGCATCGACGTAGTTGATACCTCGCTCGATGCAGCGGGTGACGACGTCGTAGCGGTTCTTCTGGAAGTCTTTTCGGTTGATTTTCTCCGTCATCCATCCCTGGGGCTCGTCGCCTCCGATTATCTTGACGACGCGTTTCCAGTGCCCGCCAAGGCAGGCCGCAGAGACCATCAATTCAGTCCTGCCACAGCGACGGTATTCCATATCGGGATTATAGTTGAGTATTTTGGCTGTGGATTTTTTGGTTTTTTTAGCTGCATCGGCCGACTTTGTGCCTGTCAATCCGGTGGTCAAAGCCGCTGCAGCCGCTGCAGTATCCCTTATGAATTCTCGACGTGTTTTGTTATCAGCCATGACAGTTACCTCCCGTTTTAACGATATAATAGACGGGGAGTATTATAGCAAAATCGTAGGATGGATGCAAGTTTTGTGATTGCGATTGGAAATATTTCTTTCGGTGACGTTTTTTTGCATGTTTGGGACATATTATTTAGTGTTGTATTGGTAATTGCTATTTGCAATTTTGTTTTCAACTTATATAATTGGCCGTACTTAAACTTAGATTATTTATAGTCAATTTTTGTGCGGGCGTAGCATAGTGGTAATGCACCGGCCTTCCAAGCCGGCTACGTGGGTTCGATTCCCATCGCCCGCTTTTTTCGTGACTGCATTTAATGAGAAGGATTCAAATGCCTGTTTTGAGGGAGGTTTCTCCTCCATTTTGGCTGGGGCTCTATGGGGGCAAGATTCTATGCTTTGGCCAGAAATCGTGGGGGTAGAGCGAAGGGGCAGTCCAGACAATCAATAGCAAAGAAAATTCTGGAAAATCCCGGTCAATACGCTATAATTGACTGGAAATGGTTCGCGGAGATTAAAAATGGCCATATATCAAATCAAAAGGAGACCTTAAAATGTACTGCCCAAAATGTGGAACACAAAATCCCGATGTGGCGCTTGTTTGCAGTTCGTGCAGCGCCGTTTTGTCCGACGTATCAACACCAAGACAAATGCCAGCCCCGAAGACAAGCGGATTAGCTATCGCCGCGCTTGTCCTGGGGATTCTAAGTCCCTTTACCTGTTATATCAGTGCGATACCGGCAATAATTATGGGTATCGTGGCCCTGGTAAAAATTCCTCAGAGTGGTGGTCAACTGAAAGGGAGCGGTCTTGCAATCACAGGAATAGTCTTACCCGTAGCCCTTTTGCCTTTAGTGCCGTGTTTGATGGGAATTTTGATGCCTGCGCTGGCCAGGATCAGACAAGTCGCCTTCCGAATGGTCTGTGGTGAAAACATGTCCGGCCTCGGCAGGGCCATGCTTATCTATGCCAACGACTATGGTGATGAATTCCCGACACAGACAGAATGGTGCGATTTACTGATGAAGTATGCAGATGTGCCACGAGAAGGATTCCGCTGCAAAGGGGCATTGAAGGGTCCCTGCAATTACGCTATGAATAAAAACGTTTGGAACTTTAGCAGGGGGGACACTCCGCCGGACATGGTGGTCCTCTTCGAGACCCACCCCGGCTGGAACCAGGTCGGCGGGCCGGAGATTCTCACCACAGACAACCATCAGGGCGAAGGCTGCAACGTTCTCTTTGCCGATAACCACGTCGAATTTGTCAAAACAGAAGATATCGGCAAGCTAAAGTGGTAGATACGAGAAAACAAAAAATAGGCTTCACAAACAGTGTCAGGGAAATCGCAAATGCAATGTAGTAAATGCGGAACAGAAAATCCCGATGACGCCAAAATATGTACTTCGTGCAGTTGTACCCTGACCTCCACAGCCGCTCCGGATTCAGCACGAAAGACCAAGCCGACAATGAAGGCAGTCCTGTTGCACTGTCTCTTCATAGCCATTCTGTATTCGGTCCTGTTACTGTTAAGCACCGTCAGTACTGTTGTTCTTCTTATGTCTGTGATAGTGACAATTTTGAACGCCATCAAAACCGTTTGTAAATTCAATAAAGCCAAGGTCCCACCTAAATTTAGATTTTTTCCCTACAGAATTTTTTTTATTGGTACAAATGTTCTCCTTGTATGGTTACTCCTTTTAAGTATAGATGCATCGCCGGTACCTGATGATTACACGGTTGCCGACCTTCGTTCTGCTCCGCCTGAATGTAGACGAAGTTACGAGATTTTAAAGAGTCTGTCAGAACCAAAAGGTTCCCAAAAAGAGAGGTCTGAAACGGGACTATTTCCGAAAGATGTTAATGTGATAGACCAAGTCAATGATGCCATCAGAGAAGCCGATTGGACTCGATTATCCCAGATACTTGAGGAAAAGTCAGATGACATAATCCGGGCATGGAAAAATGCTCAAAAAGGCAGAGATATTATTAGTGAACTGAACACATTCGGCGCAATATCCGACCTGACAGAACCGGATTGGGAAGCTAATATTGGTTTTTGTGGAAGACTGAGGGAGTTAGGATTTCTTTATCAGGCCTATGCACGGCTTCAGATTCAACAAGGCAATGCTCAAATCGCCACTGAGCAGTTAATAGAATTTGATTCAGTAATAAGCAAACTCAGTATCAATGCTCGATCTACGGTCACTAAGTTAGTGTGTTTTGCCTGTTTTTGGATTGATATTCAAGCCGCAAACCTTATCATAAACAATCCGCAGACCTCTCAGGAATCGCTAAAGCTCCTGGCCCAGCATTTTGCGCCGCCTCAAATCGAGCAGATATCCCTGCGAAATTCGCTTATTACCGAATACCTTACGTTTAAAAATCTTCTTAACTCCCTGCCTTTCTTGCGCCGTTTTCCTCAGGTGAAAAATCTTCCATTTTTAAAACGAAATTCAACCCTTCGTGTAAGCAGAAATTTTTTCAACGATTTGATATATACTTATGAAAAACAAGAGGCAACTAAGACTGAACAATTATCAGTCTGGCCCTGGCTTTATCCTGATTTGGGGCCTGTAGACCTGGAAGACCGGTTACCCTGGTATTACAAACGCTACAATCCCGTGGGTTCGATGCTACTCGAAGTCACCGCACCTGCATTGGGAAGAGTGTTGGAAATAAAGGAAAAGCACGCAGTAAATTTTGATTTGCTCCAAATTGTGTTAAACAAAAGGCTCGGCAGAGATATAAATTTGAAGGCCCGTGCTTACAGCGATGAGTATATTATTGATGTTGAGAACAAAAAGATATTCAGTCCCGGGCCGGACGGACAGCCTCACACCGAAGACGATATTAAACTTATCATAAATCCCGAAGTTCTGGGTTTTTCAGATTAGCTATTTATGGCAGTAAGCCATCCCCAAGCTTTGCTTAAAGCCGCCACTGGTCTGTGGCAAGTGTACGAATCGCGATAATTTAGCGCAATTAGTATAAGGTCAGCGCTCGGCGACTATCTCAATGCCGCAGATAATTGTTTCGAAATCGTCGGCTGCCGCTTTTAGGGAGACTGTCAGAGTGTTGGAGATATTTACTTGCTTGAATTCCTTCATCAGGCCGACATCAGGGGATCGGGTTTCTTTTATGATATCAAGGTCTTCGAGAACGGTTTTGCCCTGCAGAGCGACGTCGAAGATCCGTCGGCCCGGTTCTATGTTATCAGGCTCGATGAAATGCAGACGTACGGTGTACGGTTTGCCCTTTTTGGTACGACCACTGCCGGATACCATTTTCACAGAGACAGATGTAATTCCCTTAGCCCCGGAGGCCTCCACCCATTTAAGATTGCCGCCTTG
>JAABXR010000329.1:601-1561 GCA_011776225.1 Phycisphaerae bacterium | reverse complement strand
TTTCACACGCCCCTTGCCTGAAGACCCGACCACGATAACATCGCAGCCCTTCTCTTCGGCCATCAGCATTAACTCTTCCGCAGGATCACCATAGAGAACAAGTGATTCCAGATCGACATCGGCCTCAGCGGCCGCCTTTTCAACCACGTAAAAGAGACGATCGCGCTTTTCCTGCCAACCCGGCATTTCCGTTGCCGGCTTCTCAGGAAAAAAATCCGTATAAGAGGGCGTTTTCATACTGGGCAGGACCATAACAGCATAAAGCTGACTTTTGAACTTGGTCCCGGAAATTGAAGCCAGTCGAACGGCCTCTTCTGCAGCCTTGTCAGACTGAGGGGAACCATCAATGGCGACAATAATTTTTTTACTGAGTGTCAGCATGCCCACGCCTCCTGTATTTCATTAGCCTGAATTTACCTGCCGCTATAAAATGTGTCAACCAATCTTCATAAAAGAAAAATGACTTATCTGTTTGACTTCTATAAAACAGTATTTTAAAATTGGCAACAATGGAGAAATAAAGGGGGAAATACAACTTTAAGGCCGAAACCATTTGTCGCATTTTTACCCATTTATCTTGACAGTTTCATTCCGTTTGGTTAGAAAATATTCTTTATATATATTAGGACTTACCTCAAAAATTCAAGGATCTTCAAAAAATGGCCAGGAAAGAAAAATCTGAATATATCATCCAGGCGGTCTCGCATGCACTGGACCTGCTCGAGCAGTTCCATGATGACGTTGACGAGCTCGGCGTTACCGAACTCAGCAAGCGCCTGAAACTTCACAAGAACAACGTCTTCCGCCTGCTCGCCACCCTCGAGTCTCGTGGCTACATCGAACAGAACAAGGCGACGGAGAACTACCGTCTGGGGCTGAAAGCCCTGGAACTGGGGCAGACGTTCATCAAGCAGATGGGTCTCTTGCGTCAGGCAAAGCCGATTCTCGAGAAAATGGTCG
>JAABXR010000329.1:245-537 GCA_011776225.1 Phycisphaerae bacterium | reverse complement strand
GATCCTGCCGAACAATGAGCTCAAGTCGTATACAGAGACGACGATCACATCGCGTGATGAACTCAAAAAAGAGTTGAAAGAGATCGCCGAGCAAGGCTATGCGATTGACAACGAGGAACTGGACCTTGGCGTTCACTGTGTCGCGGCTCCGATCCGTGACTATACCCGCCGCATCGTCGGCTCGATCAGTGTCTCCGGGCCAAACATGCGTTTGGGACAGGAGCGCATCGAAAATGAATTGATCCCCCTGGTATTGAACGCCTCGGAAGAGCTTTCCACCAAACTCGGATAC
>JAABXR010000329.1:0-140 GCA_011776225.1 Phycisphaerae bacterium | reverse complement strand
TAGGTCTTATGATTTTTCACCAGCAGAGCTGAACTAATGAGTTCCACCCTGATAGTCGACTTTCATCCATTCGCTCTTGGCTACGAAGTAGGTTTTTACAACAACAGACGTAACATTCAGCGGGCACGAAGTATTGACCT
>JAABXR010000115.1:1474-2054 GCA_011776225.1 Phycisphaerae bacterium | reverse complement strand
CATAGTAAAATATTAAAAAAATAATTACGGGGACGTGGTGTAACGGGAGCACGCCGCGGTCGCATCGCGGAAATGAGGGTTCGATTCCCTTCGTCTCCATTTCATCTCCTGCATTTTCAAACAGTTTGATGGATTTTATGTTAGAAAGGGCGAAAGATGGCAAATTTTGAATCTGTTGAAGAAGTGCTCGATTTTGCAATTGAACGCGAGATTGAGTCTCAGGATTTTTATTTGATGTTGGCCGAAAGAATGGAAAATCCGGCGATGCAGAAGGTCTTTGAGAATTTTGCAACCGAAGAGCTTGGACATAAGCTTAAGCTGCAAGCTGTCAAACGTGGGGAAATGTTAATTGTGCCGAAACAGGTCCGGAGCCTTGACATAGCTGATTACGTGGTTGACGTGGAGCCGAAGCCGGATATGGATTACGCTGATGCACTTGTTTTGGCGATGAAAAAGGAAAAAGCGGCCTACAGACTTTATCTGGACCTGGCGGCGGTAGGGGAGGATGAGGAATTAACAGATATGTTTTTGTCCCTTGCTCAGGAAGAGGCAAAGCACAAGTTGAGGTTCGAAATTGAAT
>JAABXR010000115.1:0-1440 GCA_011776225.1 Phycisphaerae bacterium | reverse complement strand
GGAGGCATGTGCTATGATTATGGCATTAGTATGTAATTATGAACTTTGAGATATGGGCAGGATGCGATGGAAGTGGGAATGTATGAGCTTGTGGAAAAAATCTGGCAGGGAGTAAGATTTATCGCGTTCGGTGGGGCGATAGCGCTGATATTTTTCTTTGTTTTTGCTCAGAGTATCCTTGGCTCAAAAAGGGTACATAAACAGCTTGACAAAATGGGCGGGCAGGTCGATAAGATGNNCTTAAAAAGGAAAAAGGGAAAGGTAATAAGGGAACCTGAAATAAACAAAAAAGCTGCCAAATACACTACACGGCTAAAACTGATGCCGCTTAAATATAACGTCATTTATAACATTGAAAAACTACTCACGGGCTTTCAGATGTTACCATTTCCTGTTATTTGATTGAATCATCAGGGGGCAAACCGAGCTTTTTGTATAACCTCCGTCGTCCGGCTTTGTCGCCGGTAAGGATTGCCTGGGCGTATTCGGCGACTTCTTTGGCCTTTGCGCGAGGGACGACAATAACGCCATCTCCATCGGCGACAATGACATCGCCCGGTTCTACCAGAACGCCGCCACAGACGATAGGGCGGTTGACTGATTCGATTTCATTTCTGCCCGGCCGGATGCCCCGACCAACTTTCCGAAAATAAAGGGGAATTTTTTCAGTCGCTACTTCATCAGTATCACGAGCGGTAGCGTTTGTGACGACGCCTACACATCCCTTAGAGTACCAGCCCATAATGTTATTAGAGCCGATGGAGCCGACATCACTTTCGGGGGCATCGTCGATAACCAGCGCTGTCCCCTCGCGTATGAGCGGAACAAACGGCTCCGGCGAGAGTTTGCCGTACCAGTCGCCGACCCACTTGTTAAATGCCTCGGTCTCCATCGGCGGTGCTGCCGGCTTGTTCGTAGGGACATAACGGGCGGTAACGGCAATGCCGATGAAACGGTGCTTGAAATGTATGGTGTCTTTCCACGCTGCGTGGATTTCAGGCGACATAAGACCTGTATTTCTCAGGCCGACCTTGTCCATGCCGTCGGATACGTCGGCGACACGCAGGCCCTTAAAAAGTTTCAGGATTTGCTCGTCTTCTTCGGCCCTGTAGACCTTTGTCGGAATGAAGTTCTTGCCGGCCCGAAGTTCCTCAATTTCAGGCTTGGGATCAGCGGCTATCGTCAAGAGCGTAAAGCCCATCAGCCCGATTGACGCTATTAAGATTGCCGTTATAGCTGTTTTTTTATTTCTTACCTTCATTTTTTGCCTCCTGAATTGTTAATCTCATAATTTATTATTGAAACGGTTCGTTAATATTATAGGTTTTTGGCGTTTCTTCAAGATAAAAAGTAAACGTACCGATTTACAATATATAACCTAAGATTTACAATTATGAAGTTGGTATCCTTTGCTCCGCTCAGTATGACGGCAGGAATGCT
>JAABXR010000150.1:201-11501 GCA_011776225.1 Phycisphaerae bacterium | reverse complement strand
TTTAAAAAAAGTTTATTTTTCATTGAACATTACTTCTCTGTTTGGTATAATTACAATAGCCACAGAAGTGGCAGAAGACGGGGGGCAAGTTGCCCGCGAAAAAACCCATTTTCTGGCTAATAAGCCAGCGTTTTGAACATTGTAATTTAGGTAATTTGGATTTGTTTAGAGCTTAGAGCTTGGAGCTTAGGATTTAGGATTTCAGTCTAAAGATAACTCCTTACCCAATATGAAGATACAGTCAACAACATATAATCATTTATCATTAATCATTCGGCTTGGAGCTCTCTACAACTGTAGAGATATATTTACAGATGTCGTGAGCGCACTACAAATAAAACTTTTTATGCAAAACAAAGCCAAATTGCGAAAAGTCAAGTTGAACGTAAATAAAGTGTTAAAAAGGAATTATGTTCAAATGGACAATTGGTCAATTAGGAAAAAACAAAGCCAAACAAACCCAAACAAAGCCAAAACGACCCCAATTTTAGCCCAAAAAAAGACCCAACGAACCCAATTCAAACCCAAACAAACCCAACCTGTAGTGAGTTTATCGAACCTATTTCACAACCCAGTTCAATCGAGCAAGAGGAAAAAAGGCCTGTCAGAAAATCAGCCCGTCTGCACTTTCTCGGCTGTGGCATTCCCTCGGGCGGTCAGATACAGCCAGTACCCCACGGCCACCAGCATTATCGTTCCAAGCAGGCCGCCGTACGGCAGAGTTCGCTTATATACATGCTCCAGATACGGCAGAACCACTTCATACCGCTTCAGGATTACGATGGGAACTGCAAGAACAATGCCCATCAGCGCCTCGCCTGTTATCAGCCCGGAGGCAAAAAGCAAACCGTTCCGGCCCGATTTTTCCACCTGCTCAACTGGCGTCGCCCGCCGTTTGTGGAAACGATGGATAATCCAGTGGATGATTCCCCCGGCAAAAATCGGCACCGAAAGCTCCAGAGGAAGGTAAAAACCGATGGCAACAGCCAAAACCGGCGTACGGAAAGCTGCTCTTCTTGGCCTCCAGAAGCAGGTCCAGGGCTATGATTGCGGCCGCGACCCCCATACCGATATAGGCATATTTCCACGGCATATCTCCCTTGAAAACGCCCTGGGAGACCGATGCCATCAGATTTGCCTGTACGGCTGCAAGGGCGTCGGGGCTGGCCCCTTTCATTCCCCTGAAGCCGTACGCTTGGTGGAGCAGCATAAGCACCGGCGCGATAACTATCGCCCCGGAAAGCGTTCCGACAATCTGCATTACCTGTTGTTTCCACGGAGTAGCGCCGACTATTCGCCCGGCCTTGAGGTCCTGCATATTGTCGCCTGCGATGGCGGCGGCGCAGCAAACGACCGAGCCGATGATTATCGCGGCGGCCGGACCTTTTTCCGCACCTTTACCCATGAGCACCACCAGCAGAAGCGAGGAGACGAGAATCGTGGCGATAGTTATTCCCGATATGGGATTATTGGAGGAACCGACCAGCCCGGCCATATAGCCGGCGACGGCCGAAAAAACAAAACCTGCAATCAGCATGACAACGGCCATCGGCAGAGAAATTGTGACATTATTGACAAAGTATTGATAGACCATAAACAACGGTACAACGGAGGCGACGATGAGCATGAGCACCCATTTCATGGACATGTCTTTTTCCGTTCTCTCGATTTCGCCCCCGCCCTGCCCGATGGCGCGGTATGCTTCCAGCCCGCTCTTTATGCCGCTGACGATGGATTTTCGCATCTTGAAGATTGTCCAGAGGCCGCCTATGAGCATGGCCCCTACGCCGATGTATCGTGTCCGTTTCGACCATATCACCCACGAGTAATCTTTTGCGTCGACGCGTTTGCCCAGCTTTTCCTTTATGTCCGCGTTGTATTTTTCCGCTTCCTCAATCTCTGTCGCCGACGCGCTGCGATCGATGGCTTTGTATTTAACTGGAAAGGCGTTCCACGCGTCAGGATTTTCAATTTCACTTTCCAGTTGGTAGACCGGCCATTCGTTTTGCCCGGCTATGGCGGGGATGGCGGCATACCAGTTTGCCGCGCCGCCGAGGAAAATGAGTACGGCGATGTTGAGCCCGACGATGTATCCGACCGACAGAAGCGCGGGGCTCAGATTGGAGCCGCCGTAAAGAAGTGTCCTTTTGATGCCTCTTGCGCCTTCGAGAACTTCAGGCCACAGGCCGATACCTTTTGCTCCGACCTTGAACAAAGCGCCGACCAGGGCCGCTTTCGCAATAATCCGGACGCCCTTGCCGCCTTCCTGTCCTGTTTCGAGCACCTCGGCTGTTGCGATACCCTCGGGAAATTTGAGCTTGCCTTCGACGATGAGAGAACGCCTCAGGGGAATTGTGAACAGGACGCCCAGCAGCCCGCCGAACGCGGCAATTATGGTAATCCACACGAAGTTCTTACCGCCGAAATCGTCCCACTCACCCAGGATTACAAGTGCCGGGAGTGTAAATATCACGCCTGCCGCCAGCGATTCCCCTGCCGAGGCGGCAGTTTGGACGATGTTATTTTCGAGGATATTACTGCGCCTAAACCACCTTAATATACCCATCGAGACCACCGCCGCCGGTATTGACGCCGAGACCGTCATGCCCGCGAACAAACCAAGGTAGGCATTTGCCGCCGCCAGTATCATCGAGAGTAATACACCCAAAACAACTGCTTTAATCGTGATTTCCGGTAGTGAACGTCCTTGTAAACTCATTAGTTACCTTTCCAAAATCTTAAGAAAATTATAACTACTTCCGCCATCCGTTACGTAATTTGACTAATTATCTGACAAACTGGGCGACAAAGTATTTCGGTGTCAGAGGCTCACCTGTTGCCCGTTCAATCATTTCGTTCCAATGGTAAAGGTTTCCTGCCTTGAAGACTTTTTCGGTCAGAAAGTCACCGGCTTTACTTAAACCGACATAGCTGACGTTTTCATCCGATTCAAGTTTTAAAACATTGTAAACAATACGGTGATGCAGTTGAGAGGCCAACAATTCACCTAACATATAGTTGTGATAGTAACAGGGCGCGACATTGAAATGGATTTTCGCGGCCCAGTCCGGTTTGTTGCGGCCCTGTGGTTTTTTCACCAACTGGTATTTCTCAACCGTCTGCCACCAGAGGGAATTCAGGTCCTGCTCAGGATTTGCATAAAGCTGCTTTTCGAAGTTATACATTACCATTGCCCAGCGGGCGAAAATGAGTTGTTTGAGCTGTGTGTACTTGCTGCTGACTTTTTCAATTTCCGTCCGCTGCTCATCCGAAAGCTGTAGCATTTGCTGCATCCAGTCGGGATTGCGGCTCAATCGGCCGAAAAACATGGCGATGGCTTCGGTTGTGAAGGCGTGTGCCGGTTCTCTGAGCAGGTACGGCACTTTCGGATCCTGGTATTTATTATAGACGGCATGGCCAAGCTCGTGCAGCGTCACCTCCATCCAGTATTCGTTATTTTTAATATTACACAGAATACGCACGTCGCCTTCGCGGTCTATGTCGGTGCAAAAACCGTGTGGATTTTTGCCTTCGCGCTCATACAGGTCGCTGTTGGCAAGTATGGATTCTACAGGCAGGCCGACGCCGGCGAAGAACACTGCCCCCAATTTCTTGATGTCTTTATTCTTATAATAGGCATCCAAATCCAGCTCATATACCATCGGGGTTTCCTGGAAGAACGGGTCGTGGTAATGCCAGGGCATAAGCTCCGAAACGGCAATATTGCAGTTGGCCGCCAACATCCGGTCCACTTCAGCTTTTAATTTTGCAAAGGGCTCATTGGTCAATTCGTATAGTTCGTTGAAAATCCTGTCCAGTTCCTCAACGCTCTGCTCACCGGTGGTCAACGACATAGTATGATAATTGTCGAAACCGAGTTTACGAGCGGCCTGATTTCGCATTTTTACCAGCCGGATGATGTCATCTGCGACCGCGGCCCCGACCTGCTTGCTGGCAAGCCATGCCTTTTCTCTCTTGGCCGAATCTGTTTCTATTTTCAGGATTTCCTTGATCTCGTTATCGGTGACCTTTTCCCCCTCGATAGTGCCGCGAAAAGTACTGAAGTTTTTTTCAATTTCCGTGCCCAAATCAACGATTTCTTTTAACAGCTTCGGTTCTATCTGGTTGCTCAGATATGCCCTGTATAATACTTCCAGTTGTCGTGTCAGCGTACCCTGTACCTGGCCGGATTCCTTCATACCTTTGAGGAAAGCAAAATCTTTAGGATTACTGTAGACCTGACGTATTTCAAGTGTTAGTTTGCTGACTTTATCATAATCCTCGGATTTGCCGCTGACGGCCGCGTCCCACCAGGCAATATTGGTTTCTTTGGCCATAGGTTTGATTTTTTGAACATGGGCGTTAACGAACATTAGCATCTGTTTTTCCTTTGCACTAGGCTCACAACCGAAGACAATAACACTTATTGTCAACATCATAACAAGATTTGATAACGTCTTCATAGCTTTATACTCCTTTCTAATATAAGTTTTGTCGCGGCAATATTATCACCTGCGAATACTGAAATCAAGTTTGTTCCGGATATCCGACATTTTTTGAAAACCGATTCTCAATCTCCTTTATATTTTGATATTCGATCATTTCTTCTTTGATAAGGGGCAGTAATAAGTGTATTATACTGCCGCTATGATGACAAGGAACAGAAGAAATGATGTCTGAAAAGGCGAAAGAGAATACTGAATAAAAGAAGGGACGTGACTTATTATGGCCAAGAGTAAGTACCTGACCGCACCAATCCCATCGAAAAAAATGCCCGCTGGAATACCTTACATCCTCACTAATGAGGCATCTGAACGCTTTGCGTATTACGGCATGACTTCCATACTCGTTGTGTTCATGACCAAGTATCTTATGGGATCCAATGGAACGCTGGACATTATGGCTGAAGATCCCGCTAAGGCATGGTTCCACTGGTTCACCGCCGCTGTTTATTTCATGGCAGTTATTGGAGCCGTGATTTCGGATGTCTGGCTCGGCAAGTTCAAGACCATCATTTGGTTCTCAGCACTCTATTGCGTGGGATTCGCGATTTTAGCATGGGATCACACGCGTTTGGGATTGATCGGGGGGCTGACAGTTATAGCCGTGGCCTCTGGCATCATCAAGCCCTGCGTCTCGGCCAATGTGGGAGATCAGTTCGGTGCATCCAACAAACACTTGATAGAGAAGGTCTATCGTTGGTTTTACTTTTCGATTAATTTGGGAGCTGCCATCTCAATGTTTGTCTGTCCTATTCTGCTGGATAAGTATGGCCCCAAAGTTGGATTCGGTGTGCCGGGGATTTTCATGTTTGTCGCGTTGGTGGTATACTGGTTGGGACGGTACAAGCTCGTGCACATCCCTCCCGCAGGCAAGACCGGCTGGAGAGAGACACTCGACAGAGAAGGAATCAGGACATTGGGCAGGATTTGCATCATATATCTATTTGTATTCATGTTCTTTGCATTATTTTACCAGTCCGAGTCTGCCTGGGTACTCCAGGCTGGAAAAATGAACCTCAGATGGCTTGGCAAAGACTGGCTGCCCGCCCAAATGCAGTCTGCAAATCCCGTGCTCATTATGATTTTAATTCCGTTGTTCTCATGGGTAATTTATCCTGCCCTCAATCGCCTGTGGCCCCTGACACCTCTGCGTAAGATCGGTATTGGAATGTTCCTTACAGCGGCAAGTTTCCTTGTCCCTGTTTGGATTGAAATCCAGCTCGAAAGAGGCATCCAACCTTCTATCGGATGGCAATTTGTTGCATACATCTTTCTAACCGGCGCCGAGGTCATGGTGTCTATCACGGCACTCCAGTTTGCGTATAAACAGGCCCCTAAGAAAATGAAATCCATCATCCAATCTATCAACCTCCTCTCCATTTCGTTAGGAAACATGTTCGCAGCAGTAGTGAATGATGTTATAACAAATGACGACGGCACAAGCAAACTACCGGGAGCCAGCTACTACTGGTTCTTTGTGATTTCCATGGTGCTGACGGCGGCTATTTTCATACCAGTAGCGCGTTGGTATAAACCGAAAGAATACATTCAGGATGAGGCTTCGGTGGAATCTTCAGCCTGATGTTCTCAAGCCCATTTTGTCCCTGTTGGAACAGCGGTGTTAACGCTTAAAGCGGTTTGAGCAGCATTTCACGGACGACGATTTTCATTGGTCCGAATTGCTCTCCCGCGTGGACCTGGAAACCGATTTTGCCGGAATTAGTCGTGTCGTCGTGCACGTCGGCGACCTGTCGGCCGTTTAGCCAAATCTGAAGATGGTAACCTTCGGCACGGATCTTCATTGTGTTCCAGCCGTTCCGGTCCACGAGTGTTTTATCCTTATTCATTGCGATGAACATTTTGCCGGGACAGTAAAGAGAGCCGGAATAACACTCGGGATTTTTGTACTCAAGGATGTCGGCCTGATATGCTTTCGACGGCGACTGGTAGCGAAACCAGATACCGGTATTGCAGGGCCACTGGACTCTATAGGTTGTAATCAGCAGAAAATCTTTGTACGAATCTTTTGTAAACAGGTCGCCGTGGGCAAAGTTTTCACCCTGAGTACCGACAATCGCACCGTTTTCGACCACCCATTTGGCGCCGCCGCTCGTCTCCCAGCCAGTCAGGTCTTTGCCGTTGAAGATTTGTACGAATCCTGCCTTAATCTGTTTATCTTTTGTAGAAACCTCTTTACAACCAGCATGTAAAGTTAGCATTGCAAGGCATACAATAGTAAACAATCTGCGCGACATAATTTTCTCCTTTTACATTGTTATTGGAATGTTGATAGCTAAAATACTTTTTTCTTTAATTATTTTATCCACCTTTTATTAACAGGATTTTTTCGATAAGAGTCAGGGTCCTCGTATTAGTACAGCGTGAAATTAGGTCCGGTACCAAGGGGGACGGGCCTGTCTGGTTTTAGTCCTTTTCGGTTTTTGAAGATGTATACAGCTTCAGGAGTTGCCAGGACAACATCGGGGACGCCGTCGGCGGTCATATCGCCGGTGAGGATACTTCTCTCGAAGGCGCTCCCTTCGGCAGGTGAGCCGTTTTTAGATAGTTTGGGTGTAACGAAGACACCGATGCGTTCGCACTTGTGGTTATATATACCTCCGTTGTGAGCAACAAGGATTTCATTAATTCCGTCACCTGTCCAGTCGAGCAGGTGGTGATGTCGGCTGTAGTCGGTGACAATCTGGCCGAGGCGATTGCCCTGTTCATCGAGCACCCAGAGGGGGCTTTTACCATGAGGCTGATGGTCGATGTCAACGAGCAATTGTGCCGCCTTGTGATTTAATATGATTTGTCCGACATCAATGGATTCGAAGTGATGACCTGAAATTTCCCAGAAGACCCTGCCGTTGCCATCAATGAGTGCGACATTATTTGCGCCGCAGCATGTCAGCGCCAGCCTGAAATCTTCGGGCCTCTTGCCCCGCCGGAGGACGCGGAGACAATCCAGATGTCCGCGTCCCTGTTCGCTTTTTTTAGACTTGAAAACCCAGCGGACCGAACCGTCCGGGTTCAGCATTGCATAGCCGGCCATAATCTCATCGCGTCCATCGCCGTCGAGGTCTATCGGCCTTGGTTGATGGGCTGTGCGATATCCGCCGGGGTTCTTTATAGTCCAGAGAAGTTTGCCGGTTCGATTATAGGCCCAGATTTGATGATATCGGTTTTTGACCAGAACGTCGGTCGGCCGATTGCCGCCGGATAGATTGCAAAATACAATGCAATCCGTAGCTTCGTTGGGGATAGCAATCCTTCTGTGTTCTCGTCCTGAGGCGCCATCCAATTCGACAATGTAACCTTTTGTACACAGGACAACTTCGTTTTTTCCGTCGCCGTCCCAGTCTTGGATCTGGCAAGCAACGTCGTGGTGCCAATTTTTGCGTCCGATAGCGGGGTTTCCCCATCGCCACAAGACTGAGCCGTCCAGTTTTTGCGCTACCGCAGTGCTGGTATAGTGCACATCGTTTTTGTTTACGTTTTCGGCGCTGACGATTTCTACTTCGCCGTCACCATCCACATCGCCTGCTACCACCCACTGTCCGCCGTATTGGGGATCGAGAGGAATGATTTTCCATGGCTCAATCGCGTGTACTTTGCCTGTCGGTTCCCCGACGTCTTTAACGTCAAAATAGATAAAGCCCTTTTGTTTGGCTTCGAGCAATGTGCAAAAACTCAAAGTCACCAAAAGGCAGAATAATACAAACCAATGAAGCTTATGTGTGATTTTTAGAGTTCTGTTCATCATATAGTAAGTTTATATGGCTAATCCTTCCAGATGTTTGCCGTTCGTGCTTTGACATCGGGTATTTTTGGCAGCGGCTCGCTCGGAATCGGTTCGTACCAGAACGTGGCAGACGACCAGTCATCGGCTGTCTCGGCCAGGCCGTTCTTCCATGCGATTTGCTGGATCGTGATGCGGCATTCCTTCTGCCACCAGATAGGGTCAGGCAGGTGCCAGCGATACATCGATATGAAGTTTTTCTGGTCGAGGTTGCAGCCGTTGTAAAGGTATGGCGTCTGCTGCATGCCGTATGACAGGCACACGTAATCCTCGCTTCCGGTGCCGCAAATAGTAGGAAAGTCCGTGTCACCATCCATGTAAATTTTGATTTCACCTTCACCCCACCATTGGCCGGGATGCATGTTACGCACACCGATTAAAGCGCCCATGTATCGGCCCTTATTTTTTCTCTGAGGCAGCATAACAAAGTCTTTTTTCTCTGTTGTTGGATTTTCTCTTCTAAACAGCACGTGCATCCGGCCGACATCATCCGGGTGCTTATCGCCCGCCGTGTAGTCAATTTGATAAAACAGCGGCACATCCTTTTGGCCTTCGTTTGTCAGTGTAATCTTTGCCCGATTCGTAAACGGCATCGGCAGCCAGATATTCATCCCGGCATTTTGCCCCAGCGAATGTACTGCCGAGTCGTAGGCCATAACTTTGCCGTGAGCAAAGCCCATGAAGTCCCCGATTGGGCATTCGATGCTCGGATGTTTCTGGTTGTCCCACCAGGCGCGAATTACCAGGCTTCTAAGATTGTGCGGGTTGTTACTCGTAGTCATCCAGATATGCCGAATGGTCCCTGAGCCCTTGATGTCACAAAGCTGCGTGGTCTGGCCGGCTTTCAATGTAATCGCGGGCTTGCCTTTTCTTCCCACGCCGAGTTTGCTTGCTGCTTTGCCGCCTTCGCCGGGCGCACCGGTGGGATTTTCAAAGCAAATCGACCGCGAAAGCAAACCGGTATCGAGCAGATAGGGCTCGGTGACGATATCCACCGGGCGCTGCATTTCCACACAGCCTGAAAGCAAAACACAAAGAACGATGTACGACATTTTCCTTAATACAATTCTTTCAGTCATGGTTTCTCCTTTCAGCAGTACAGTTTAGATTTTACGTATGACACCCATTCCACAGGGAATAGCGGGAAAAGTTTATATAAATACAGCGCAAATGTCAAGATGACAAAAACATCCGCTCTTTGAGATTTAACAACTTGACTTTGCAGATTGAGATGTCTACAATGCCGTCTCGCAGGTTGGTGAAATTTGAAAAACAAACTAAGAAAGGAGCTTACATTATGCCGACAAGTGACAATTTGAAAGATGCTTTTGCCGGTGAGAGCCAGGCGAACCGTAAGTATTTGGCGTTTGCAAAGAGGGCGGATGAAGAAGGTTATCCACAGGTTGCGAAACTCTTTCGTGCCGCCGCTGACGCCGAAACCGTTCACGCCCATGCCCATCTTCGTGTAATGAAAGGTATCAAGAGCACGCTGGAGAATTTGCAGGCAGCCATTGACGGGGAGGGCCATGAGTTCAAGCAAATGTATCCGGGATTTGTTGCCGAGGCGGAAAAAGAGGGCAACAAGCCGGCTTTTTATTCTTTTCAGAACGCGTTGGCCGTAGAGGAAATCCATCACGGTCTTTATACGGAAGCCCTTGAGTCTGTTAAGTCGAGTTCGGACCTGCCTGAGGCAAAGATATTCGTGTGTCAGGTATGTGGTAATACCGTTAAGGGCGAAGTGCCTGATGCGTGCCCGGTTTGCGGGGCCGCGAAAGAAAAGTTCAACGAGATAGCCTGATACAAAATCCAAAAGGAATTGCATATTTTGCCTCTGAAATTGGGTTTGTTTGGGTTTGAATTGGGTTTGAATTGGGTTTGTATTGGGTTTGTATTGGCTTTGTATTGGGTTTGAATTGGCTTTGAATTGGGTTTGTTTTTATTTCATAGTTCATAGTTCGTTGTTCGTAGTTGGTTGTTATAAAAGAACTTACATTCATTTGGCCATCCAGTAAATTGGGTTTGTTTGTTAAAACAGGTGCGATTTGTAGTGCGCTCATGACATCTGTAAAGGTATCTCTACAGATGTAGAGCGGATTGCAATCACGTAAGTCGTTTATTAATCGCAGATTACGCTGAGTTTTTGCCACAAAGACACTAAGACACGAAGTTTTTTTGACAAGGTTAACAGGATTTACACAGATTGTTTTTGACCGGCTTTGTGTTCCGCCTTCGCTAAAGCTACGGCGGACAGGTCTCGGCAGGATTTGCTTGTAAAGTGAACTTTGTCGCAAATGCTTGCCATCGTCCACAATGCCACCGAAATGGCCTTTTACAGAAGTCGGCGAAAAATGTGTTTTATTTGTCATTTTTACTCCAAAATGTACAAAAACTCTGCTTTTTTTGACAAATATTAGTTTTTTTGCGCCCTGAACCAATTTTGCACAGGCTAACGCCTAAATGGTACGGGGCTAAACTTGCGGTTCTCCGCTATCTGCCACTTCCCCCCAATCAGGTAGGGGCAAGCTACTGGCGATTGTAATTATACCAAACCTGGCTGGAATGTTCAATGAAATACAAACTTTTTTTGGAAAAAATCTCCCGAGAGCAATCAAAGAACCAATCCTGGGAATTGATTGAACCTTTATGTCTTTAATTGCCGCTCCAGCTTTTTTTCTTATTTCAACGGCCAGCCGGCCGGGCAATAGCAGAGCCACTCTTCGACAAATAACCTGAGATCTACACCATTAACGCCATCGAGATGATTGAGATCGGCCCCGTCGCACCAATTATTTCCTTCATCGCAAATCTCATACAGCCAGTAATCAGCGAATCCTGCAAAGTGTTCAAAATCCACAAAGCAAAAAGGTCCGCCGGGCCAGAAGCCGCCTAATAGTTCATAGTTACCACCTCTGCTGTAGGCGGCATCCGGTTGGCCGATAGTGCCGGTAATTGTATATTGCCCGCCGGTGCTTAGTCCCCCGCCGCCGTCAATTGTATAC
>JAABXR010000150.1:0-178 GCA_011776225.1 Phycisphaerae bacterium | reverse complement strand
CATTGGCGCTTGACTCTACCAAGGTAATCAACAAGATTGTCGAAACAACCAATCGGGCTATAGATGCCATCCTTATATTCTTCATAACTTTTTACTCACTTAGTAAAGTCTCATCTGCCCGCCCGAATACATGCTGATGCCGCCGCTGTCGGTACGTATGCCTATGGACATGTCACCA
>JAABXR010000309.1:16909-42573 GCA_011776225.1 Phycisphaerae bacterium | reverse complement strand
GTCCTTTGCCGTCGAGATTTTCCCAGACGAACCATTTATGCGGAGGCTTCTCAGTCAATGGACCTCCACCTGAAAAAATGTCGAGGTCGTTATCGTTATCGAAATCCGCCACTGCAACGGAATGGTAGTCCTGGCCGGCCTTGTCTGCAATCAGGTGTCTTATCCATACCCGGCCCCTGCCATCCTTATTCTCGTGCCAGGCGACGCGACCGCTGACACAATCCCCTTCGGCCTGAACGACATCGTTATCTCCATCTTTATCGATGTCAACGATCCAGGTTTTTGTCATGAGGGGAAACCTTGCCTTCGGCTGGCCGAAGTCGATGTTTTTATGCCGGACCCATTTCGTTCCCCTTCCATCCTCGTTCTCGAACCAGATATTTGTACGAACGACATCAGTATCACCATCGCCGTCAATATCTCCAGCACCTTTCGGATCAATCGCTCCGTGTACAGGCTCGCCTATTCTATGCTGAATCCATGCTTTTGTCGGATCGTTTGGGATTTTATACCAGAACAGGCCGCTCCTGTCGCTCATAGCCAGCAAGTCGAGCTTTTTGTCTCCGTCGATGTCCACAGAAACAATATCATGGGACCTTTCTATAACCGCGTTGGGATATTTTATAAACTTCTGCTCTCGCGGCTTGCCCGTGTTTCTGTACCAGGCGGCACCGGAGACCTGGTCTACCCAACCATCGCCATCCACATCAAAAGCAGTTCCGCCTACTTCTGTAGGTACTTTTTCGCCGAGCAGATGCCTGACCCAGTTGTCGGGGCCTTTATACTCGAACCACCAGACAGTTCCGCCATTGCATCCGGCAATCCAGTCCAGGTCGCCGTCCTTATCAACATCCACGAGGGAGGTTTGCCCCATCCTCATGCCGACTTTGTCGATACGGTGACATTCAAACTTCGGGAAAGCTGCAAACAACGATGAACTAACCGTCAAAACAACGACGGCGGCAACAGACAAATGTACTGATTCCAAATGTTTGTAAGAAGACATTTAAATTCCTTTCCCCTGAAACCTGCGTGTAACTGACACTAACTATCTGTTTTAATACCACGGCCGGATGCCTTGACTTTCAGCTCAGTATGACAACCAACAACTCGGTTTTAGCTACTTAATATAGTAGCCGGAAACTCTCCATTTGCCGTCCTTGTCCAACATGGGTGTGACCGTCTCGATGGCGGATTTTTTGTTCTCGAAACTCGTGGTGTATTGAATTATGACATACTGGCCATCCGGCGCTCCCGGAGCTGTCGTAGTGTAAGTTTTTGACTTCAGCTCTCTTGAGATCAATTTGCCAAGAGGCTGCCTGGCGCCTTGAAAAGTCTTTTGCCAATCTTCCCTGCTCGAAAGTGCCTTGACATAAGCCGCGGCCTCTTCCCATGTTTCGGCGTATTTCCCACTGTCCAACAACTGCAACCAGGCATCCGCAGCCTCTACTGCGGCCTTTTCGGCCTCGGGATTAGTTTCCTGCTTCTTTGCGCAGCCGGTACAACTTGCGATTGCCGCTATAATCACAATGGTAATGTAACTTCTCATTTTATCATTCTCCTTTCTCAGAACCATTCCTTTGCCGCCAACAATTGATCTCATTCATCTACATATTGCCCGATTAAAGTTACTAAATCCGACACTATCTTGCGTACATTACATCACGGCCATACGACATGGTATCCGTTGTTGTTACCTCTTTGTCGCCGGTCAGTTCCGCCAGGGCCTTATCAACATAGTTAATCACACCTTGTCTCCTTCTGCCCCTCTTGTCATTATCAATTGCACCCTGATAGGTGATACTTCCCCTGGTATCAATCACGTACATATGCGGCGTCGTCTTTGCACCATAGGCCCGGCCTACCTTACCTGACCTGTCATCGAGTATGGGATAGGGGAGCTTGTATTTTTTTGCAAATTCCGTGTTCGCTTCAGGGGTAGTATGGCCTGTACTGTTTACAGCGAACCAGACGACGTTCCTATCCCTGTACTTGTTTGCAAGATTGATCATCGTAGGCTTGCCGCCGTAGTGTCGTATGACAAACGGACACTCTAAACTGAACCATTCCAACACGACAATTTTGCCCTTGTAGTTGGAAAGGCTAATAGTATTTCCGTCGAAGCTATTCAGTGTAAAATCAGGTGCTTTCCTGGCGATTTCAGGCTCGATTTCCTTTGAAGGCTCCTTTGTAGGTTCTGTTGAAGGCTCTTTTGAAGGTTCTGTTGAGGGCTCCTCAGCGGATTCTCTGCTCTTACAACCGGCCAGGATTACAAGTGAAAGAGCCAGAACCGAAAGTAGGGCAAATATCCTTTTCCTCATTTTTTATCCTCTTTTGGATTGTTTATATATCTCAGTCGGGCTAATTCTCAAGTATGAAAATATTTTCAACATCTTTAAATATTCTTTTTAAATGGACATATACACTCACTATATGGTCGTTCCCGGTTAAAAATTCAAATAAAATCCGAAGAAACCGCAAATATTGCACAAAATCCCGTCCAGAAACCAAAGAATTTCGGCTGTGCTCGGGCAAATAACTATTGCTTGATAATGGTACATTTGGAGATCCCCAAATGCGTCTAAACCGGAAAATTTTCCTCATTATCGGTTTTTTTATTGCAATCTATAATGCTTTTGTTACACTAGTTCTTTCGTTAATTCACCTTTTCAGGAGGGTGAATTTATAGGAAAATTTTTCTCTATATGCGAGAAGATTTATGCTAAGCCACGGGCTGGGGTTTTAAGCTCCTCTTTTTCATCACCTCCTGACCTCAGCCCACTTTTTTGTTAATTTATTATGATGTTATTTCTGAGGAAGTTTCAATAAGTAATTAGGATAACAAAGCAAACTGAACTTTTATTAACCAAAGGTATAACAAATACAGATATAAGAGGCTGAGGTCATATCTTTCCTCTCTCCCCTCTCCTCCCTTTGACCTCAGCCCACTTTTTTATCGGTTGAGGAAATGACATACTTAAATGCAACAGGCGAGGCTTTCTATTCTTCTTTACCCTTTCAGGTCTGAATGCTTTTTAAGGGGAAAAGTAAACATATCCGGTAGAACTGAAAAAGCCGCTCTGATCATCATTTTAATATACGAGAAGTTTCGTCTTCGGCTTCCACAGGAACCCATTTCAACCTTGCGATTCTAATACCTTTAAGGTTCGGTAAAAGAGCTGCGATGTAGTACTGCCCCTCGTAGTTGATGATCTCAGGTGCGGCTACGTCTAATGTGCCAACGAAATACCGATCGTCATCATTACCAAAATTAAGCGGATCAGGTGAGGCATAAACAGAACTTACATTGTTTTTACCATACCTCTGCGTGCGAAACAGGTAAAACAGCCCCTTTCGTTGCCGATTTTCCGAATGGCCCGCTTTTTGTTTGGGGCCCGGCATGTAGACCACGTGAGGACACTCGGCCGAATATTTCGTTCCTCCGGCCCTGCCTCCGGAGGCCACCATAACCGGCTTGCTCCAATTTCGCAAATCCCGCGATATTCGGCAAAAGTCGGCACCAACATTTTTGTCAACCAGGTGGCCTGTGTAATAACAATAGTATTTACCGTCCATAACCAGGACCATCGCATCACGTGTGTTATTGTAAGGCCCTGAGAACAAATCGGGCTGTTTGTTTTCATTCAGCAGGCGTGCGAAGGTTTTTCCGTCATCGCTTTTTGCCAGACAGATACGAATCCAGTCGCCATAGAACATATAATAGACGTTACCTACCTTTATTACATGGGGGGCCTGTAATCCTCCTTTTTGCTCTCCAAGGTTGATGTCGGCCTGCATAGCAATGCCCATTGGCTTCCAATTTTTATCCGTGAGATTTTTCGCTTCCCAGCGGTAAAAAAGCCTGGTATTGCCTCCGCATTTGGTTTTTCTGATACATGACCAAAGCTGCCAGGTGCCGTCTTTAGCCTGCCATACGGCGAAATCGACCGGCTGCTGCCCCGGGCTCGTGAATTCTCCAAGGTCGGGATCGCCCGCAACCTGCCACCATTGCCCTTCAATTTCAGGCCTTAGAGCAGATTTGGCTAAAGAATCGCTCCCAGCCGCCTGCATCCCGGATAAACCGCTGTTTATTACCAATAATAGGAAAAACGTCTTCGGAAGGAATCGTAAAATGGTGCTTCCATCGGTATTTTTGAATAACATGTTTCAATCTCAAAAAAATTTTTTTATTATTTTCAAAATTGTACTTGTACGATGATCCTTATTATAGTAAAATCCCGGCTTAAGATAAACAACGGCCTATGACAGTATTAACATCGGCATTTTAGGTTATAAGTGCCGCGGGGAAAATCCAACTCAGTTATTATTTGGCCGGATACGAACAAATTACGACAAGAATAGTATAGAAATTAGAGGCGCTTAAAGATATATTTGTAAAAGCATTTTTGCAGGGCTGGGATTATCTCGCTTTCTCCTCTCCCTCCGCTCCCAGCCCTGTCTTTTTTTTGCGCTGAAAAAACCATCAATCTAAAATCTACAAACAGTTTAAAACAGGCTTTGTTTCGCAGATTCCAGGCACGATTTTTCTATACCGACGAGCCGTGGTCCTGGTTCTTCGCCGGTAATTGACGAAGAGAAACTGCGAGATTCAGATTAGATGGTTATCGGCGGGTAAGGAATTTATTTGTGTGGCCAGGCAAGCTCTCTAATACTCATTATTCAAAAATTTAATCAGCTCTTCCGGGACGTAGTCGTTGGCAAAAGCGACAATATCGCGCACCTCGCTGCTCGTTAAATCACCCTTGACGTTCCGGTTATTAATATCGACGTTTACAATTATGCCAAACGCCACATCCTGATCAGGAACACTGGGCTCACCCCTCGTGATGCGCCTTAACTGAGTCGGTCTTATCTGCACATTGACGTTTTTTTCTTCCATCGGAGTTTCGAGCAGGATACGCAAATTTTTAGCCCTCTGCCTCCAAAGGTCATTTTTAAAGCTGCTTGCTAAAATCTGCACCGAATCCACCTGGCCGGTGTCAAAAATAAATTCATGAACAACACCTACCCGCGGTATCGCCCGGTCTACAAACTTGGCTCTGAGTTCATCCAGTGCCTTGCGAAATATTTTATCCTTCTGGGGGAGATCAAAATCCTGTATACCGTCGATGTATAAGCGCTGGGGAAAAGTAAAAAGGGGACCTCGAGCGGTCAATATAAATGTCGGCATCTCGGCGCGTTTGTTGTTGGAGAGCAAGAATGTATTTTGGATTCTCAACTGCCTTGGGCCGGCCACGAGGGTCTCAAAAACTTCTGGAAACTGCTCTATAAGGGCGTTGCAATAATCCTGTAGCTTGGTTTTATCGTGTTTAAGTATTATAGGAGGCCGGACGTCGACGCCGTATTTAACTACGTGCTGCGATATATGCTCTTTGTCAAACTGGTAATTCATCGTTTTTACCGCCTGAAAAATCTGTAACTTTGCCCAGTTTATAACAGCGGCGGTGAGAAGTCAAAGAAAACCAGCCGATTATAAACCGGACAACAGGTTTATCTTCGCACTCTTATAACATCAAGGTATAATTTTATAACCGCTGAAAAAGGGGAGTTGGAGCAAAAATAAATGGGTTAACTTTGTTCGTAGGGACTACATAGATTCCTCACATCCATATAATTCAACATGATCCACAATTCCGGATGGTATAAAATTGTAATTAGGATTGGATGCTTGACCTCCACTATATAGGGCGAAATATCCGGGAACCCTTGCAAGAAGAAAGCTATTGAAATCCCGCTGTGATTTAGGCTCAACATCGGATCGTAAAACTACCTCCGCTATCTTCCTTTTGTTGCTTGAGAAGAGTTCTGGAACAGATAATTCGATCAACCAAAGCCACCCTTCTGGCTCGATCTCGATCTCAAATTCAAATTTTTTTCTTTTCCAACCACGTATATTGCTTAGATGCCTAGAATAATCATCGCTTCTTATGAGTATCGGTCGCAATACAAGCTGATTTACTCCAGCATAATAACACAATCTTGTTGGCCAAACATCGCTTAAATTTGGAAGTTGTGGGAGTATAGTAAACAGATAATCAGCCCCAATAACCTCTGCTTGGATGGCATTCATTCGTACCTCACGTGGTAATGTACCGATAACGTAACATACGTTTCCATAATCCATCGAGCATCCCTTTACTTCATTGTTCTGTGCATTACAATACCGACGTACATGTAAGTACATGCGTGGGATGCAAAAATTTGATCCATAATTATCATCGTGAGCGATATATGTACTTGTCCATGACTCACTTGGTATGTAGTGCATACCGGAACCCACCTTGAAATAGGATAGTTCTGCTTTGTATACCCATGTATCATCATTAAACGTGTGTCCGAAAATTGGAATTGCGTGACACACATCTGTGTTTTCAGCAGTTTCAAATATTACAATTGCTGGAAAGCCTGACTCTATGCTACCGTATACAAGCTTTTGGAAAGGCGCTCGGTTTTTGTGCCTTTTGGGATTAGTATAGTCAGCCACAATACAACTTGCTCCGGCCTTCGATAAAATTTCTACCATTTCCATGGTATCTAAACCTTTTCCCGGCTCAAGCTTCCGTTTAACGTGATCAATACCTATTAGCTCATTCATTTCACGATAAAGCATATCTTCATCTTTGTGAAAGCAACTAGCCGCTGTCCGCAGAGCAACATGTGCACAAACGTTGGTTATGGCGTTTTGCTGAGCATAAATATAGCCTTTCACTTTGAACAGATTGCCTACTATTGAGCAAGTCCACTCTTTATCTCCCTTTATGAAATTATTCACATACCGACTAGGTTTAATAACAGACTCGTAAATTCTTGTGACCCGCCCATAATCTGGAATAGCATCTTGTTTTACGATGGCATAACCAATGAATTCTTCTTCAGTTGCATTTGAAAGCCCTCTTCTTGTTGAAAACCTCTTGGTAAAGAAACTTAACCTATGTGTTTTGCTTATTTTGAAACTAGGACACCGAATCTTAATGTCCTCATTTTCCTGTGCGAGGTCTGGGGCTTCTTTTAACTCTTCTATTACCATAGTTTGCCCATCGTGTTGCCGCACTTGCGACATTATGCGACGGAGTGGTAGAATGCCCTCAAAACTTTCTTCAATTAAGCCGAAGTTTGAAAAAGGGCGAGCGATATCAATAAAATGAGGTTTCTCTCCTTGGGTTGTCCGCGCTAGATCGCTCATCATACTGTCATAAACGATTCGCTCTACTGCTTTTTGTATTATGGTTAGTAAAGAAAGTGGCTCGTCTAACTGACGATTATGCGGGTTTTCTTAGACTCTTCTTGAAAGTTTTTAAGCCACTCTAGATAAGTTGGTACGTCGTCATTGGAGAAAGGAATCTTTTTCTTTACAATTTTTTCTTTATCCCCACATTTATTAGACAAGGTCTTTAGCAGCGATTTTCGACTTGCCTGAATCGAAATCTTTTTTTTTGTATTTGTACGGCTCAATTTAATTCTCCTTCCTATTCCTAAGAGTTGAGAATATGTGTTTTTGATAACATTTTACATCCAGTACAAATACCAAAATAAAAAATGCTTTGTAGAAAAGTCCACAACCTCCTCCTAGAGGACTGTTGATTTGACTTTACCCATGTAAAGTATAGCAAATCCGTCTTCACTTTTCCACCCTAAATACGCCTTTTTTCACAGAGTCATTTGTGTTTTTTCGGCAATTTCTATTCTTTTATACGTTCTTTTCAAGAATTTTCCAAATTTTTTTACATTTTTTGGAAGTTTTTTCGAATATTTTCCGTGAACTTATAAGACGTTAATAGCGTCTTGTGGTGGTTTTTGTGGATCGGGTGTGATTGACGAAGAAATATCGCAAAGCGTCGATTGCGTGGTCATAGACGCCGTCTTTAAAGGGCAACTCGCCGGCGGCGGCACTGCCGGGCTCAGGATAATGGTAGCACCTCATCGCTTCTATCAGCCTATGACATCTGTGTGATATTACAAACCGGCTTTTGCCGTCTCCTGCCCGAACGGCCCTTCGGATAAGCTCAATACCCTCCAATATGCCACTTCGCCGATACCGGGCCTTTATTCCCATCGCCCTTAGCTCCCGAACGGCACTTGTGCCGGTAACATCATTTACGCCGGCACCGGCGGGGTCACAAAACGTCGCAGTCACCGAACTTTCACCGCCGGGCGTACGGCTCTTAATCTCGCCAACATGCACGTCAATCGTAGCGCGGCTTCGAACATACTCATCTATGACCCGTACAATGCCGTCAGCGTCGACCTGAATCCACAAACACACAAAGGGATTTACAAAACCAAAATCAAGGGCTCGGTAGAGGGGCAGATTCGGGTCAAAATCGAGGGGCCGGACGTGAATGGTTGGGTCGAACTCTCCAAAGACCACATTCTCAAGTGAAGGCCTCTTGCAAAGCATTTCAGCCTCGAAACCTGCCCTGCTGGCCCGTCGCATCTGCGTTATGCAATCGTCAATTTTCAGGTAACCATCGGCAACTTTTGCCTTTCCCCGGCAGTCTTCCATCAAAGGGCACTGCGAGCATGTTCTACCGGTACACTTTTCAATCACTTCCCACATGCACCATTTAAAGACCGGTGTACCAAAGCGGTCCGCAGATGAAACTATCTTTTGCATCAAGCCATAGGGCCGATGTATTGTGCTGATAATCTCCATAGCGGCCAAAATATCTTCGGTGCTCTGCGTGGTGAACTTCGCGGCCGCAAAAACATCCTCGTCGAAAAGCTCGACCTCATCACAGCGAAGTTTGTGAATGTGCTGGCCGCGAACGCTTGTCGCCGATTGGGTGAGCACCTCGACGGAGGAACCGTTGACAAAACGACATCTTGCTTTGAGCGCAGGACCTGCCAGAAATTCCTCGAAGCCTTTATAGAGAAAGCCGGTCAAATATTCGTACAATCGACCTGACTGCTCACCCGAGCCGCCCAGTATCCTGACGCGGCAGTTCGGCTTAAAGACACAATCCAAAAGCGTGGCGACCGCAGCCAATTCAGTCTTGCCGCCGGCACGGTTGGCCCAGACAATTACATCGGCGTTTGCTTTTACTTCGGAAGCAAAGTCGGCGGAGAAAGCGTGCCAGAGATAGTCCATCGGCCTGTGATGTTCGGGGCAAATTCTCTTGTTCGGGACGTCGATACCGAGAAAGACTTTGACATAATTCTTCAGGTCTTGTTTTTTCGCCGGTCGAGTCCGGCGTAAACTCTCATAAATGTTAGCTGCCCTCTCGATATCGCAGGTTCCTGCCGAACTGAATACAGTTGATTTTGTCATTATTAAACCCCCTATTTTTGAATGCTGTTTAAGGTAAGTGCATAACCAAATTTTTACTGCTATGCCGTTTTTCGAGGTTATTTTACGAGCATGTGCCGTTCGGTGCCGGCCTTCAAGTGTATGATGACGCCTTCATACAATTGTTTGCCCGTAAGAGTTGTCTTTGAATCGGAGGTCAGATCGTGACCGACATAGGATTTGTCTACCTCGACAGTAAACCATTCGGGGAACTGGTTGATGCGGGGCCAGTCGAGCGGCATTCTCATAAAGATTTTATGACGCGGGATATCAAAAATAAGCCGGCCCTGCCAATCCTTCTGGGCCCGTATGCTGATTTTGAGAGTGTCGCCATCCTGCACCGCCCCGAAGATAACATCTTTGCGCCAGGGTCTGATAGTCAGGCCCTTGGTTTTCCACAGGCAATACATTATAGTCGTTCTTGCGAAGTTGCCGTCACCGTGCCAGCCCTCGACGATGCCATCCGGTTTTTGAATTTTCCACATCAGCCTTGTTGAATAGTCCAGCCATTTTTCGGCTGAACGTACCGGTTCGCGGTTGTAGAGATTGATGGCTCCCTCGATGGAATCGGCGTAGCCATCGGCGCCACCACCTTCCCATTTGTAGTCGCTATAGTATTGGGTGAGGTTGCCGAGTGCATATAGTACGGCCTGACGATAGGCCTGGGTTTTGTCGATTAGATAGACGGTGTAGACACCGTTCAGATTGTAGCCCCAGTTGTCGGTCCTGCCGTTGTCATGGGCGCCGGTGGCGGCATCGAACCAGTTGTAGAAAAGTCCATGCCCGTCGCGGCCCATTTCCAGGATCCGGTCGAGCATCTCATGGATTGGTTTTTCATAAGCTTTCTTCTTATCAGGGGCGGCAAAATTAACAGTGGCATAGAGTTCACAGAGGCCGGAGACAATCTCGCAGCCGTGGTCATCGAGACGCAGCCTCGGTCCGCCGCCACCCGCCCCGCCGACGGACCATCTTGTGCCCATATCGCCATCGACAGTATTGGCCGGCTTGTTGGGGACCTGATGACCGCTGGCTGTTGCGGATTTGATTTTCAGTTTATGACCTGCCGCTCCATAGAAGGCAATCTCGGCAATGTTGGTCCAGTCGTTCTCGTTGTTACCGAATCCATTGACGCGGACATAACGGCCCGAAGCCTCAGGCAGCCCGTATGATTCCATGGCCGCAGATTTGCCGCCTGACTTGCCGTCGAAGACCTTCTTCCAGGTCCGTTTGTCGCCGGAAGTCTCGATATTGAAAACGTAACTTCGCCGGTCGCCGTATATCCAGGCGATTTCGGCGCGGGCGATTTGCTGCGGCTCGGTCAGTTCAAGCAGGAGCCACTGCCCCTTCGTCGGGGAAACTACACGGGTGGGGTGGTGTTCGCCGAGGAGGTAGTAGTCGCCGAGGCGAACGGCCCATTCGAGGTATTTCTTATCGCCGGTCATCCAGTAGATGCGGGAAAGCGCCTGGAGCATCTCGCCGTTGACTTCCTGACTGGTCGACGGGATTTTGCCATACTTTGTATCGACGGGAGCATGCTGCCATATATCATCAAGGATGCCAATCATACGGTCGCACCAGGGACTCGGGCCCAGCCATTCGGTAAGCGGCAGCAGGCCGTCTTTTATATATTCCGATGAGCCGAATATGATGCGGCCAATATCGGGCTGAGCGGACTGAAAATTCTTTTTAGGAAACGAGTACGTATCCGGCAAGTTCCCGATTCGGGATGTGAGTTTGGTCTCGGTGCGAAGCATATCAAGCATTCGGCCATCGAACATGGGCCGGTCCGTGATGGCCGCAGTGAGGACCATAAAGGGGTAATTATCTGCGGCGCTGTCCTGAGCGTTCCAGATGTCCTTGTTCCTGTTGAGGTTTCTGGGAATTAAGCCGGTCGCGGGGTCGGCATGATTGAGCCAGCCCTTGACGAAATTTCGACAGCGTATAAATCCCTCGTTGGCAAGCCTGCCATTCTCCATCGCCTGCTTAAAGGCATCGTCGCCTGCTATGTCCGACTTACCAACGCCGCTTTTTGCCAGTAGCTTGAGTTCATCCAGGTGTTTTTGGTAAACGCCGCGAGGGTCAGTATCATACTTTTTACAAAGTGAGGCAGCCATGCCCACTACTTCGCCCATCATCCCGCACGTTCGCATGACGCGGACCGTACCCAACGCCACGTGAGTGACGCTGATGCAGCGCCCGGCCATCATTAGATTGTTGATATTTCGCGAATAGAAGCAGCGATAAGGGATCGGATATGGGTCGATGCGGGCATGTTTGGCGATTGTTCTAAACTCCCGGCCGGGGAAGTGTTTGGTATTCTCCGGGGCGGGATAGTGAAGGTCGATTGTCCAGGTTGTGGTCACAAAGGCATCAGGGAACTCTTTTTTCTCCTGGATGTCCTGCTGCTGCAATATGACATCACCGAGCAATCGGCGGGATTCTCGCTTGCCGGCGATATAGGCAACCCAGGAGAGTTTGAGCTTTTCATATTTGACTTTATCCCGGCTGGAGTTCTTCAGAAATGCCCAGTTGCCATAGACGGCACGAAGGGCATGGTCACGAATGGATTCAAACTCGGTTATCTGGTCACGGTTGAGACCGGTTTCCCAGTCCCAATCCCCCCGGGTCAAGCGCTGGCAGCTTTCTTCATTGAACTGCAGCGCCCAGGGGCAATCAGGAAAGGTGGAGAATTCATCGGTTTTTTCGGTGTACCATTGCACAGAAGCGCCCATTGTCATCTTGTCGGGCTCTTCGGGCGCCAGCGATTCCTGGGTCTGGGCACGTCCTTCACGTCCCATACGATAGTCAGCGCCAGCAAGGAATCCTATAGTGCCGTCGCCTGTGCAGTCGGCAAACAGTGGGGCGGTAAATCGCATTTCCTTACCTGTTATTATATTTTTGGCAAAGACGGCGGTGATTCGGCTGCCTTTTTTCTCAACCTTACAGGCGTGAGTATTTAGAAAGAGGCGAATGTTTTTCTCTGCCTTTACGACCCGCAGCTTCTTTTTGTCATCGTAGTTCGAAGCAGGTTGCGCATTGCCGCGTTTCCCGGAATCGAGTTCTTTGACGACGTTGCCCAGCGCGGGATAAGGTGGAAGGTTAATCTTTCCGTTTAGATGGACGCGGACTTCCGAACTGTTGTTTCCACCGAGGACGGGCCGGTTCTGTATCAGCGCAACTTGGAGCCCGAGTCTTGCCGCCGATACAGCGGTACATGTGCCCGCTATGCCGCCTCCAACCACAACTATATCGTATCGGCCCGCATCCTCGGGAGTAGGGGAGAGACGAAGTAACTTTCGTCGAAAGCTGTTTAGACTTTCACCTTTTGTTGGCGGTTTGAAGCTCGTATCATTTGAGAAAACAACGGCATCGCATCTTCCTTCAAAGCCGGTCAAATCGTGCAGGGAAACTTTAACTTGCTTGTTCCTTATCTCTACAGTACCGCCTTTCTGCCAGTGCCAATCGGCTCTTTCTGTGCCAAATACGGTTTTGAGTGGTTTGCCGTCGATGAGCAACTGGAACCTGCCCGGTGCGCCCGGTGCTTTCCAGGGGGCAACCCAGTCGCGAGTGCGTACCCATACGCGATATTTACCGATTGAAGGAAACCGAACTTTCGTGACAGCATCATTTACCGGAACCCCCAATCCGTGGGCCAACAGAAAAGGGGAGCCCATCTGGTCCATAAACTGCTGGTCCACCACCCAGCCGCCAGGGTTCTCAAAACTCTCAGCCTCGAGCAGGATAGTTTCCGCCGAAGCAGTTGAAACAATCAAGTACAACAGGGCCACAAATAACAAGCTGCTCAATATGCTTTTTCTCTTCTTCATTTTATCACTACCTCTTGAATTTCAGATTAGCTGCTTAGTATCGCGGGGTATTTCTCCCAGGGCACGGCGCCGGCTTCGATGATGTGGTTGCGTAGGGCGGAGAATAGTTTGTTATACATCGGATGCCTTCTTTCCAGCGGCTTTTGTTCCTTCGGGTCGTCCTTGAGATTGTAAAGTTGTAGCGGCTCGAAGGGGTTGTTTTGAACAAGTTTGAAGTCGCCGTAGCGCGCGGCATAATAGGCCCGGCCACCGTAATGGCCGCCTTCGCGGCGCACCCAGAAAAGAAAACGTTCTGCGGCTGGCTGGTTTTTACCCAGCAGTGTCGGCAGGATACTTCGACCATCAATTTCATTATACACAGAAGCACCTGCCGCCTCGCAAATCGTCGGGAATAAGTCCATAGTCAAGGCGACTCGTTCGTCGCGCGAGCCGGCTTTTATCATTGACGGCCACACCGCGCACATCGGCACACGAATACCTCCCTCATACATATCCTGCTTGCCGGCCCGCAGCGGGCCATTGTTGGCTCCTACGTTCAACTGCCCGCCGTTATCAGATGTAAAGATGATAAGCGTATTGTCGTCCAAACCTTTGTCTTTCAGCGAGGCAATAACCTTGCCGATACCATCATCCATATGCTCAATCAGGGCGACGAGTTTGGCTCGCCTGTCAGTGATATTCCTTTCACGTTTTTTCACCTTTTGGATCCAATCCTTCGGCGGCTGGATCGGCGTGTGCGGCGCATTATAAGCCAGATACAGAAAGAAAGGCTGCTTCGATCCGGAACGCTCTTTGATGTAATCTATCGCCCACTGTGTGAACAGGTCGGTTGCGTGGCCTTTGGGATCGATTTCCTTTTCATTTAGCCTCATGTAGTTTATGCCGTGGCGTCTATGGTTATAGTAGTCATCCATCATGTCGCCGAGGTAACCGTGAAAATGATCGAAGCCTCTGTCATTGGGAACGTTCGGTGATTCCAGGCCGAGATGCCATTTGCCCACAATGGCGGTATGATAGCCGGCCCGCCTGAGCAGCTTTGGCAGCAGAACCGCCTGCGGAGCAAGATAGCCCCAATTATTTCTTAAGTGAGTGCGGATGACTCCCGGCACACCGACCAGGTCAGGGTATCTGCCGGTCAATAGTGAAGCCCGTGTAGGCGAGCAGACCGGGCAGTTGGCGTAGAAATTATCAAACCGCATTCCCGCCGCAACGAGTTTGTCGACGTGCGGCGTTTTCATATCTTTGCCGCCGTAGCTCGACAAATCACCATAGCCCAAATCATCGACCATAATCATAACGATGTTCGGCTTCCGCCGGTTTGCCTTCTCGCCGGCCGCCAGCCATCCCGGCATTGCCAGCGCCGCCGCTCCCAGTCCTGCCGCTTTTATAAAATCACGTCGCGTGTTACCAAGGGACTTCATATTTATTTCCTCCATGTTAATGCCAAATGAGTTGGTTTCTATACGTCCTCATCCGCTGTAATTATATTGCCTGACCTGCTAAATTCAACCATTATTTACTGGCTATTGCTCTACCTGAGCTAAAGCCGCCAATAATCTGCCTGCGGCCTGTTCTGTCAACTGCTGCGGCGGCTGTGTTTCAGCGGTTTGCAGTTCGCCCGGCTGCACTATCCTCTTATCGAGAAGTGCCGGCAAAGAGATAATATCCATACAGGCCTTGCGGGCCGTCTCCTCCTTCTCCGATTCGGTGAGCTGCACCAGCTTTGCGGCCGCCAGAGGAGCGTACTTTGCAATTAAAGCAGCGCTTTGACGATGGGCCGACATGACTCTGCGGTCAAACTCGGAAACAAAAAGCTCGTCGGCAAGCCACCTGTTATATATGTGTCTGTTTACCTTGTGCTTTTCCAGAACCGCCTGCTCGTCAAGCTCGCCGCCGAAAAAGTCATCAATCACTGCAAGCTGCTTTTTGCTTAGTTTTTTTCTTCTGGCCATTATTGGAAACTCCAAGATTTATTTTTTCATATTGAGAAAGGTTTGAGCTACACGTGCCAAAGCAGCGGCCCGTTTTGCCGCCTTTGTCATTTTGGCTTTTGGCTCTTTCGCCATTGAGAGTGCTTTTTCTATCTGTTGCTGCTGTGTATCGTTTACGAAGAAAACCAAGGGATTCGCAAAGGAGCCTGCGTTTATCTTTGCCGGTGCAATCGGTTTCTTTAGCTTCGTGAGGCGTTCAATCTGCTTTACTGTTTGCGGCAGGAATTTCGCAAGCTCATGGTATTCCAATCTTTTGTTTAACCGTTTCAGCAACTTTAGCTTTTTGTCTAATTGGTCTGAGCCGCCAAGGCGATTGAGCGTTGTTAGCAGGATGTCGGTCTCCTCGTCATTGATGTCCCATATAATGCAATCGGCTTTTTCGTAGCCGAGCCTGGCCAGGGCTTGCCAGCGGTGATGCCCGTTGATAATCTGGAAACGGCCGGCCTTCTTCAAACACGGCCGGACTATCAATGGCTCATACCGGCCGGTCCGCCCTATGTTGCGAACCAGCTTTGCAAAAATGACTCTGCTCTGCTTGTTGGGATTGTCGGGGTGAAATTCGAGTTTATCCAATGCGATTGACTGAATTGAATTTGTCATCTTCGTATCGCCCTTTAGCTTGTCCTTAACTTCAATTTAGGATTGAACCAGATGTAATAAACCGGTCTTTCGGTAAGCTTGCCTAATATGTATCTCGTCCTTTCCAGGCCCGCCCGGCTATAGCGGTGTGAGCCATAGCTTTGCAGGAACCGGTAAATTTCACGCTCAATAAACTCAGCGCTCGCGGCCGGCAGCCGGTCTAGTTTCCTTTGCACCTTTTGCGGATCAATCAGTTCCTGCTTTTCTATCCCGACCATACTAAACGCCTCGACAAGCCGGACACATCGCGCCTGTATCTTTGCCGTAAAAGCCCTCATCCCCGCCTTTTCGAGGAATGGATTTACCAGCCCCATCACCGCCATCGCCTCGATGATGGGGATATTGATTCTTGGCATCGTCTCGCGCACCAGCCTGCTCGCCAGACCGAGAGAGCGAAATCTCGGATCGATAATGACCCGATTGATGCAGCGAACGTTTTTATTAAGAAGCACTAACTGCGTGGCCCTGTCGAAGCCGGTAAATATACCGCCTGTGGAAACGTTTCGAAGCTCGGCTCCGGGAGTCGGCATTTTATAGACGATAACTCCCACTGTCTGCCGGCGCAGCCCCTTAGATTGAGCGGATTTTAACGCAAACATGGCTGTATATGAATCAAGTTTACCGTCACGGTAGTGATAATGTGCCAGCTTTTCGTAGTCAACACGATTGCCGGGGACAATTTGCAGTTTGTTACATAGCGAGCATTTTCGCATCTTCAGAATTTCTTGTTCTTATAAATAACCTGCGCTTTTTCTGATAATTCCTTTATCACCAGAACGTCAGGCGCCAAATCCAGCATTAAGTCCTCATGGCTTGAGGCCAGGATAAATGTCGTTCCTGTCCGCTTTGCAAACTTGTGTATGTTGTATGAAATTACCACAGCGGTAATACGGTCTAATTCGGAGCAGAATTCGTCGGCGAAGATAAATTTCTTTTTCGCCGCCATCGCCATTGCCAGACGAAACCGATATTTTTGGCCTTCGCTCAGATTGGCAGGCTGATTGAGAATACAGAAGACATCATTTAGCCCGGCGTCGCTGAGCATTCTAAGGCTTGTCAGCAAATCAGCGTCAATACAGTCGATTAAGGTCTTGTCGCGGGGTAGTTTTATTCGTGCCAGGTTCACCCTCTCCGAGGTCGGGATGGCTTTTTCCAGTTCCTTCAATAAAACACTTTTGCCTGCTCCCGACGGTCCTGTGATATACACGATGTCACCATCATTGATTTCCAGCCGGCAATTGTTAATGATACGTCTTTGAGTGAGCCTGTCCGCGGTCAGGCCGAACATCCTGCATACCTGCATGACCTTATCGGTAAGTTTTCCCCGCCATCTAAAACTCTTTGAAATTTTGTATGTCGACATAATTCGTTGTCCGTTTCTCGATACTTAATTCTCGATTCTCCTAATCCGTCAGTTTACATTCGGAGGACCCGGCACCTTTTGTCGCAATAAGCTTTCGTATTTTTTCAAGGGATTTTCGAACTTTATAGAAACTCAAGTGCCGTGTTTCCGCGATTTTTTTCATCGAAACACCATGTAGAAAATAATCTTTCGCGATGGCCATTTCCCTGTGGGTAAATTTGTCCCGGCATCGCAGACATTCTACATACCGCCCATCCATAAGGCGTTTGGTTAGGTTGCTTATTCTTCGCGCAATAATTGCCCTGCTGACGCCTGCCAGCTTACTTATCTGCCTGAGGCTATTGCCATTTTCCCAATACATTGCCATCAACACCTTATCTTCTCCACTTAACATACATAACCTTTGCCGAATCAGATCCACTCTGTCCCGAGATCCGGCTTGTTCTTTCAGTCCCACTTCCGAGATGTTTTGTTTCGTTATTTTCACGAATAATCCCGCTTATCTTCTTTCTTTCGGGATTGGTTGTATTTCCCACCCATTTTCATGTTCCGCCTTTATCAGCAGGAAAGTGTTCCGACCATTGCAAAATCCACAGTGTGCCTGAAACAACCCCCATTAGAGATATGTTTGTCATATCGAGCTGCACTCTTTATACTTCTGAGGCGATATAATCTTTCTTTTAATCCCGAGTTATATAGATATATATCAAACATTATTACAATGTTAACATATCCACAAACAGAATCAAGTCTTTTTTTGCATTTTTTACAAAAATTTTTTATAAGTTTTTTATATATTTAACATCCCGCCGGTATGTTCTTGTATAACAGCAACTTATGATATTATTCAGGGTGACGAAAATCTCCGGATAACATCAAAAATATGTGCTTAAACACTTTTTTTCGTAAATCTGCTTGTTTTTTGGGAAATGAACTATCTGTGAAAAGGCAATTTTGAACTGTCTGACCTGTTATCTTTGGCTCATACTATTTACAGATATAACTACGCAGAGGGCCGAGCCTGTCAGAGACCCGACCCCCAAACAAAAAATCATAGCAGACGTTGAGAGAGTTCAAACAGATCAGTTCTATTTGAACCTGTCGATCATCTGCTGAGTCTTATTCCGGTTCCAATTACCGGGCGGGTCATAATCCTGGTCGGCCTCCAGCTCCTCGGCGGTTGGCGTCTTCGAAGGTACGCCGTCGGACGGTACCTTGGCCCCGGTAATCCATACCAGCGAATTGAGCACGAGCCTGCGAAAATCATCGTTGGCCCAGGCCCAGTGCCAGTGACCTCCAGTGAAGCCGAACCCTCGTCCACCATCCTGCCGTTCGTACGCCCAGGCCACATGTTCCGGCATGCCCATTCTAGCGCGGACTGTGGGATTTCCGCTGTGAGCACCATCACGCCTCTTGCGGGTGCTGTCCGGCGGAATGGCGGTAAGTATGGGCGTTACGTTCTTCATGTCCTTGACGAAGCGCATGTGGTAGTACCACTCATCATCTATCGAAAAGGGCTTTACGCCGCTGGTTATTGGGTGTTTCGGCAGCTCCTTGAAGTCGGCCTTCCAGTGCGGATTGACCGACCAGTTAGTCTCGAAGTATCCGCCTATCCAGTCAAGCAGGTAATTGCCGGGCCTGCCTTTCGGTATCTCAACACCATAGTGATAATAGCCTATGCCCACGCCTTTTTTCGCCAGTTTGTCCATCTGCTCAAGATGCCGCATGACAACGTGTCCGCCGCCGCCGTCACAGAAAATAGCAACGGCATCGGCATTGTCGAAGGCTGTCGGGTCCCTGGGCCAACCGTTAGTGTAAACCGTGGCGTGGACACCGCGCATGTTTTCGTTCAGCATTTTTGCCAGCAGCAGCCAGCCGGCGTTATGCTCATGGCTGCCATAACCGTGGCTGCGAGGGCCGGCAACCATAATGACCTTTTTACATTGACACATATTCAACCTCTTGAGCTGAACGTCTTTGAATTGAACCGCCATTGGCGGCCCGGCATGCAACTGCAGCGCCAGTACGCCCGACCGGTCCTTGTTCTTCTCGTCATGGTCGATCACTGTCGCTGTAACCTTGCCGTTAATCGAAAGAGCAATGGTGTTGCCGAGGGCTTTAATGTGGTACTCGTTCCAGCCGTCCTTGTTAATATTGGCCATCAGGGCGTCCGAGTCTCCAATCGAAGTGCTGGTCTTTTTGCCGTCCGTGTCGATCATTGTTTTTTGTCCGCGTGTTGCAAGCATTCCACGGCCTCGCTCGTCATATAGGGCCCCGGCCCACCGACCGGCCTTATCGATGTCCGCCTGATAGCCGGCTACATGGCCGTCCTTTTGAACACTGCTGCGGACCTGAACGCCGGAATTTGCCGACGGAGTCCCCATGATTCGGTACTTGAGCTTCAACTCAAAGTCATCCACCTCGCCCAACTGCCAAACGATAAATTGATTCGACTTGACCGGATGCTCCTTCGTAGACCGGCCGGTAATCGCCCCGTCCTCCACCGACCAATAGCTCATATTCGGCGCCTTCCAGCCATCGAGGGTTTTGCCGTCAAAGATGGGCTTAAAGCCATCCTCCTCGGCAGCAAAGGCGACTCCTGTAATAAAGGCCGCCAAAGAGAACAATACAACACCAACGAGCAGTAAATAGTTTGTACGCATAATAATTCCTCCTGTACCTGACATGGACCACATCTTGCCACGTTTATGCAAAATGCGAATCCATATAAAATGTCTATACAATCGTGCTTAGGCTGCAGCCTCCCACTGTTCCCTGATCAACTTCAGTGCCTCGGTGTATACTTCTTCGGCGCTCGGGAAGAAATCTCGCCAGACACGTGTGGCCGCGGCAAGGTCCGGCAGGGCACGCCCGAATGCCTCAACGACCATCCACTCGTCATAACCACCGGAACGCAGCGCTTTAAATGTTCCGGGCCAGTCGATATGGCCCTTACCCGGTGTGCCGCGGTCGTTTTCACTTATGTGAACGTGCTTGATAACATCAATGTCTTTGGTGATGCAGCCGACAGGATCCTTTTCTTCGATATTAGCATGGAAAGTGTCATACATAACACCAACACTGGGATGGTTGACTGCCTTTACGTAATCTGCTGCGTCAGCCATCGTGTTGAGGAAATAGCACTCGAAGCGGTTAAGGAACTCCACAGCCAAAGTAACGTTGGCCTTAGCGGCAATATCGGCGGCCTGACGGTGCACATCGGCGGCACGCTGCTTTTCGTCTTCGGTAGGCGGCTGGCCCGTGAAAACGCCCAGCGGCTGATAGAAAGGTCCACACAATACCGGGCTGCCCAAAGCCGCGGAGCAATCTATCGCCCACTTGAGATAGTCAACAGCCCCCTGGCGGTTCCCGGCATCAGCACTAATGGGATTGTGCTCCTCATCGGGAATGACCGTCACGGTTGTACAGCCGAGGCCGTTATCATTGATCGCCTTGCCGATCTTTTCAAAGTGCTCCACATCACCCTCGAAAAGGGGCACCTCGACACCATCATAGCCGATATTTTTCATTGTTTCCAGAAGCGGCAAATGCTCCTCAGTAATGTGGGTTGCCCACAACAACATATTAAATCCTACTTTCATAAGCATTTCTCCTTTACAATTTGAGATTTCTTACTTATCACCTGTTGTTTTCTTTTTGGTTTTTTGAACCGGTGTCAGACCTGCCGCCCATGCACAACCTCGGCGGAACAGCTCTGCAGCACTCAGATTGCTTATGGCCTTGACGTCGTGGCCAAGCGCGCTGTGAAATACCCGGCCCTTGCCATAATCGAAAGCAAAAGCCATTGGGTAAATTTTCTTGTCTACCTTCGAGCGGGCGGTAGCCAGCATATCGACAGGGCGGTCGCCGGTCAGACAAGTGTACAACTCATCTTCGGTATCGAAGGATTTCAGGCCCTTTGTGATAGGGTGGGACACATCGGTAATATTTACACGGAAAGGCCCTCCGGGGTCGTGCGCCCTTGCCTTTGGGTCCCAGACCCGGCCGGCGAGATTGCGAAATTTCGGCCAGTCCTGAAATGCGCCACAACCGAAATGAATTACAAACAAACCTTTACCTTCCTGCACAAACTTGAGGAGATTGGCTCGCGCCTTCGGTCCGGGTGCGGGCTGCTGCCAGTTCATGAAATGCAAAACGACAACGTCGTATCTTCGTAGTGCCGATGAATCCAGTAAGTGGGGGTCCTCTGCCACTCGCACATCCAAGCGCTTGTCTTTGCGGAGCACCTCAGCCAATACCGGGGCGGTCTGGCGCCAGTTATGAGCAGGGTGGTCGATACCTGTTATTATCAGTACATTGGCAGTCTGCTTGCTCCCTGAAGCAGCCGCATCCTGCCGATTGCAGAACAGTAGAACAAAAGAACTCACCGCCAGCATGGCTGCAGTAGCGGCCAGGAATCGACGACGAGTTTTATAGTCGGCGTTGAAAAGCTTGACACCGTTACCGGAAGAAGAAGATAGTCTCATTATCGAACTCCTTTCGCGTGGAATTTTATGATTTTTGGCTGCTCCAGCCTTTGCGAACCCAGATATTTTATATAAATTAGCCGGGCTACAAATCCGGCTGCAAACAGGCGTTCGCACCCGCTAAAGAATAACACATATTACGGCTGCTTGTCAATTCCTACTGCAAGAACTTTATCAAAAGCCTTTTCATGCAAACACGGTCTATTTCCGCTGTCTGCGGGAGTATCAATCTCAACTACAAAGCTACAATCATGACGGGCAGAGTTCCGGCTGATTACACCACACAAGATAAGATTTGACAGGCAGGGATGGACTGTCAGCGCTCCGGATAGCCCTTCGGCTGCCAGATATCGGGGCGAACAGCAGGATAGTGCAAGAAAAAAGCTCTATGATTATATCTATTTTGCCGGTTTTCGGAAACTATATCGAGTTTCTGACAACGGAGCCCTGAACACAGCAAAAGTGCGTGTGGGAACGCAAAAAAACGTTATTGTAAGTACGAGGAAATAATTATGAAGCTTGATCCAACAAAAATGAAAGACTGGCAGGTCGCTGAAGCTGCCGAGGAGAATATGAAACCCGTTCGCCAACTGGCCGAGGAGCTGGGATTAAAGGAAGATGAACTGATTCCAATGGGCCAAAAATTGGCCAAAGTCGACTATATGAAAGCCCTTGGGCGTCTGAAAGATGCCCCGGAGGCAAAATACATCGATGTTACCGCCATTACACCGACGCCACTGGGTGAAGGAAAAACGACGAGCGCCATCGGGCTGATTGAAGGTCTGGGCAAACTCAATAAGAATGTTGTCGGTGCAATCCGTCAGCCAAGCGGCGGCCCCACTTTCAATATTAAAGGTTCGGCCGCAGGTGGAGGTCTGGCGCAGTGTATTCCCCTGACGCCGTTTTCCATCCGACTGACGGGTGATATTGATAGCATCACAAACGCCCACAATTTAGCTATGGTAGCCCTGACCTCGAGGATGCAGCACGAAAACAATTACGACGACGCCCGGCTGGCAAAAAGCAACCTAAAGCGAATAGATATTGACCCGGAAAGAGTGCAAATGAAGTGGGTTATGGACTTCTGCGCCCAGGCGCTGCGAAATATCACCATCGGCAAAGGCGGGAAAATGGACGGCTATGAAATGGATTCGGGATTCGCTATCACCGTCTCCAGTGAAATTATGGCGATACTCTCGGTTTCCAGAGATTTGAAGGATATGCGGGAGCGAATGGCCAAAATCGTGGTGGCCTATGACAAGAAAGGCAACGAAGTAACTACAGCCGATCTTGAGGTTGATGGTGCAATGACCGCATGGATGGTCGATGCTATCAATCCGAGTCTGCTGCAAACCATCGAGGGCCAGCCTGTATTTGTCCATGCCGGCCCCTTTGCGAATATTGCCATCGGCCAAAGCTCTATAATCGCCGATATGATCGGGACGAAATTAGGCGATTATCACGTAACTGAAAGCGGATTCGGAGCAGATATCGGTTTCGAGAAGTTCTGGAACTTAAAATGCCGGATGTCCGGCCTGACTCCGAATGCTATCGTTGTCGTAGCTACTATTCGGGCCCTTAAAATGCACGGCGGAGGACCGGCCGTAAAACCGGGCATACCGCTGGCGGAAGAATATACGAAGGAAAATCTCGAATTACTCGAGAAGGGCTGCGAAAACCTCATCGCCCATATCGAGACCGTAAAGAAGAGCGGCGTCCGGCCGGTGGTTTGTGTCAACAGCTTCTATACCGACACCAAAGCCGAAATCGAGCTCGTGCGAAAAATAGCCGAGCAAAACGGCGCATTGGCCGCGGTTTCCGAACACTGGCTAAAGGGCGGCGACGGCTCAATCGAGTTTGCAGAAGCCGTAATCGAAGCCTGTGAGGAAAAACCCGACTTCAAGCTCCTTTATGAGTTGGAAACTCCGCTCAGGCAACGCATTGAATTAATTGCCAAAGAAGTCTACGGAGCCAGCGGTGTAACCTATTCTGATGAAGCCCTGGCAAAAGCCAAGGCCATGGAAGCCGACCCTGACTCGAAGACTCTGGGAACCTGCATGGTTAAAACGCACCTCAGCCTGTCGCACGATCCGGACTTAAAGGGCCGACCCACCGACTGGGAGCTTCCAATCAACGACATTCTTGTTTACAAAGGTGCAGGCTTTATCGTGCCTGTGGCGGGTGCCATAAAACTCATGCCCGGAACGGCGTCGAACCCGGCCTTCCGCAGAATCGATGTGGATGTCACAACCGGAAAGGTACAGGGCCTGTTCTGATAGCTCGTAATATGCAATATGAAGGGAGTACATGCTGATGACAGCACAAATTATAGATGGTAAGCAGGTGGCCGCGGACATGCGGGCCGAACTTAAAGAGGAAGTGGCCAAACTAAAAGAACAGGGGATTGTACCCGGCCTGGGAGTTATCCTGGTCGGCGAGGATCCCGCCTCGAACTCATACGTTACGGCAAAAGAGCGCACTTGCGAGGAGTTAGGGATTTATTCCGATGATAACCGGCTGCCGGAAGAAACCACGCAACAAGAGCTGTTGGCACTGGTCGAGAAGATGAATAACGACCCCAAAATCAACGGCATTTTAGTTCAACTGCCTTTACCCAAACATCTCAATGAAGCCGAAGTTCTTCTTGCAATCGACCCGGACAAGGACGTCGACGGATTTCATCCAATGAATGTGGGCAAGATGATGGTAGGCGAAAAGGCTTTTCTGCCGTGTACGCCGCACGGCGTTATTCATCTATTGCTTCGCAGCGGCGTGACCATTGAGGGGGCCAACGTTGCAATCGTGGGCCGAAGTAACATAGTCGGCAAGCCGCTGGCGAATATGCTTATCCAGAAAAATGCGACCGGTAATGCCACCGTCACAGTCTGCCATACGCGCACCAAAGACCTTGCCGACAAAACAAAGCAGGCGGACATCGTGATTGCGGCCGCCGGAAGGCCCAATATGGTCACGGCTGACATGGTAAAAGAAGGCGTGGTTGTGATTGACGTGGGCGTCAACCGCGTTGAAGATGCGACCAAAAAGAGAGGTTATCGTCTTGTGGGCGATGTGGACTTCGAAGCGGTGAAGGAAAAGGCGTCCCTTATCACTCCCGTGCCGGGCGGCGTAGGCCCGATGACAATAACGATGCTGATGTTCAACACAGTAGAGTCGGCCAAAAGGGCGGCCGGGCTTGGGTCTGCGAAGTAACAGAGGGAACAAAAAGAGCTGACATAACGTACAAAGTTATATCTATACGATATATGTGAAAGGACGAAAAGTGGCAGTGACAACATATCCAGTAATCTGGTTGCAGGGAGCCGGGTGTACGGGCTGCTCCGTATCTGCTCTCAATACTGTAAGCCCCCGAATTCAGAACGTTCTTTTGGATGAGCTTGTGCCCGGCCATCAGCTCAGCTTGTTGTTCCAGGCAACAATAATGGCCGGTGAGGGCGAACCGGTTATCGAGGTTTTGAGAGACACCGAAAAAAACCGGAAAGGCGGCTATATATTAGTTGTAGAAGGAGCCATTCCGACCGCTGAAGGAGGTGCCTACGGAAGTATCGGTGAGAAAGACGGCGAACATCTGACCATCATGCACAGTGTTGAAGAACTTGGGGCAAATGCCTTGCTGACAATCGCCCTCGGAACATGTGCCGCTTTCGGAGGAATTCCCGCCGCCGAGCCAAATCCCACTGCCTGCAAAAGCGTTAAAGAGGTCTTTGAAGAAAAGGGGATCGAGACACTTGTGGTCAATATACCCGGCTGTCCGATGCACCCGGATTGGTTTATAGGTACAGTATCCGTGGTAATGTTCTCCGGCGCGGGGGCACTTGAGCTGGATGAACTGGCCCGGCCGAAACTGTTCTATGGAAAGCTGGTTCACGAAAACTGTCCCAGACGCGCCGACTTTGATAAGGGTAAATTCGCCCAAAAGCTCGGTGAACCGGGCTGCCTGTATAAGGTAGGCTGTAAGGGCCATTACACTTCCGCCGACTGCCCGTTAAGGCAATGGAACAACGGCGTAAACTGGTGCGTTAAAGCGGGCTC
>JAABXR010000309.1:13692-16844 GCA_011776225.1 Phycisphaerae bacterium | reverse complement strand
CGAGGCGGTAGTCGACGATGGTGTAGTAAAAGAGGCAAATAGTGCCGGAACACTTTTTCGCGGTTTCGAGATAATCCTGCAGGGCCGGGATCCACGCGATGCAAACCGCCTGACCCAGCGAATCTGCGGCGTCTGCCCGACCGCCCACGCGACGGCATCGGCGCTGTGTCTTGACGATGCATTTGGCTTGACGGATAAAATCCCGGATAATGGCAAGCTGATTCGCGCTCTCATCTTCGGTTCAAACTTTTTGCAATCACATATTCTGCACTTCTATCACCTTGCCGCACTGGACTATGTCGATGCGGCCGGTGCGGTTGGCGACGTGGCACCTTTTGTGCCGCGATACGAGGGCGACTATCGCGTGAGCGGTGAGGTGAATGCCGAACTGGTCAACCACTATGTACAAGCGCTGGATATAAGACGCAAATGCCAGGAGATGCTGGCGATATTCGGCGGGAAGATGCCGCATAATGTCGCCATTGTCCCCGGCGGCGTTACCGAAGAACTCACCGAGGATAAAATTACTAATTTCCTCTGGCGATTGAACGAAGTACGCGGTTTTGTTGAAAACACATATATCCCCGACGTCTTGGCCGTAGCAAAAGTCTACGATGACTATTTCAGAGTCGGCCCGGGGTGCAAACGCCTTCTCAGCTACGGTGGATTTGACTTGCCGGCCGGCCGGTTGTTCAAGAGCGGAGTTGTTTCACCCGACTTGCAACTTGAGCCATTCGCCAGGGAAAACATCACCGAGGATTTAAAGCATTCCTGGTACGCGGATTCGGGTTCGGGGAAAAATCCCGCACAAGGGCAAACAGAACCTGAGCTTAAAAAGACGGAAGCCTATTCGTTCCTGAAGTCTCCACGTTATAAAGGAGAAGTCTGTGAGGTTGGTCCGCTGTCGAGGATGGTGAATAATTACGTGCAGGGCGATGAAACGGTTAAGGCGTTAGTTGACTCGGTCCTTGGTGAATTCGGTGCCAGCGTAGATGCCCTGTATTCGGTACTCGGGCGACACGCGGCGAGGGCCGTGGAAGCTAAAATTGTTGGTGATGCAATGGTCAACTGGCTGACAGCACTCAAGCCGGCCGAGCCGGCCATCGTCGATAGTGATATCCCCGAGGAAGGCGAAGGGGCAGGCTTAAGCGAGGCCCCGCGAGGTGCCGTGGGTCACTGGATAACCGTTAAAAACAGGAAAATCGACCGATATCAGGTTATTTCACCTACGGCATGGAATGGTTCACCAAAAGATGATAAAGACCAGCCCGGAGCGGTGGAACAGGCTATAATAGGCACTAAAGTAAAGGACAAAGAAAATCCCTTTGAACTTGTCCGTATTGTACGGGCGTTTGATCCATGCCTGGCCTGCGCAGTTCATTTGCTCGATGCGCGAGGAATGGAATTAGGGGTCTTTAAAGTTGTTTGATATGGTATTTGAGGAAATCGAAGATGCTATTGACACAAAATAAACCGATAGAGGAAGTGCTGGAGTCGCTCGGCGCCGAAAAGAATATCTTCCTGCTGGCGTGCAACGGTTGTGCAGAAGTCTGCGAGACCGGCGGGGAAAAGGGGCTTTCGGAAATGAAAGCCGAGCTGGAAAAAGCCGGCAAGACAATTACCGGCCGGCTTAACGTAGATTTTCTCTGCAATAAGGTACTTGTAGCCACGCGGCTGGCAAGGGAGATGAACAAGATAGAAGCGGCGGATTCCATCCTGGTCTTGACCTGTGGGATCGGCGTGCAGGCGGTCTCAAAGATCGTCAATAAGGTCGTGCATCCGTCGGCGAATACGATCTCCGTCGGTGGCATGCAGGGGCTTTGGGCGTCGGATGAGCGATGCGAAGCGTGCGGGGACTGCGCTTTGGATTACACCGGAGGTATCTGCCCGATCACTTTTTGCGCCAAGAGCCTGCTAAACGGGGCCTGCGGCGGAACTCACGATGGAAAGTGCGAAGTTGACTCGGAAAAAGAATGCGGGTGGCAGCTGATTTATGAACGGCTGGAGAAGATGGGACGACTTGACAATCTAAAGAAATTCCACAAGGCAAGGGATCACAGCAAGATGTATCCTTCAAAGGAAATTCGTGAAAAAACGTTTTATGACATAGAAAAATAAAGAGCGCCCCGGTTTCTGACGGGGCTTATTCCGGATTCGCGAGAATAAGGAGATATTTGAAATATGAAACTTACTGAGCTTTTCAAAGAAGGCAAGTTCGTAATTACCTGTGAAGTTGGGCCGCCCAAGGGCATTGAAGTCCAGAAATTGATTGATGAATTGGAGCCCCTCCGAAGCAAGATTGACGCTTTCAATGTCACCGATTTGCAAAGCTCAGTATTGAGGGCAGGCTCAATGGCGACCTGTCGTCTCTTGAAGGACAAAGACTTCGAGCCCATCATGCAGCTTACCTGCCGTGACCGAAACCGGCTCAGCCTGCAGTCGGACATTTTAAGTGCGGCCGTACTGGGCATTGAGAATCTATTGTGCCTTACCGGCGACCACCCGCAATTAGGCGACCATCCCGATGCGATGCCGGTGTTCGACCTGGACTCGGTACAGCTTCTATCGACTGCCAGAGGATTGGTGAACGGCAAGGATATGGCCGGCAATGATTTAGAGGGTCAGCCGCCGCAATTTGCCCTCGGCGCAACGGTCAACCCCGGCGCAGATCCCCTTCAACCGCAGATTATAAAGATGGAGAAGAAAATCGAAGCCGGGGCCCAGTTCTTCCAGACCCAGGCCGTTTATGAAGTCGACAAGTTTGCCAACTTCTGCGAAAAGGTCGGCCATCTGAATGTGCCCGTTATGGCGGGAATTGTGCTTTTAAAGTCCCCCGGCATGGCAAAGTTTATGAACGCAAACGTCGCAGGAGTTAACGTTCCCGATGCGATTATTGATGAGCTGGCCGGCGCGGGTAAAGAAGGAAGAGTTGAAAAAAGTATAGAAATCTCCGCCCGTCTTATTAAAGGGCTGAAAGATTCGTGCCAGGGAATTCATATAATGGCTTTGGGGTGGGAGAAGCACGTACCTGCCATTCTGGAAATGGCCGGGTTGTAACGGCTAAAATTAAACAACGTTAATCCGCCGCCTAATCCGTCTGTGTCATTTTGCTCACCGTCGCCGCACAAACTTTGTATTCCGGTATCTTGGCC
>JAABXR010000309.1:0-13656 GCA_011776225.1 Phycisphaerae bacterium | reverse complement strand
CACCTTGCCGCGCCGGGTGATTACTTCGACTTTCTCGCCGTTTTGTATATCAAGTCCTGCCGCGTCGTCGGTATGTATCTCCACGTATCCCGTCGGTGAAACCTGATTGATTACGGGCGACTTTCTCGTCATCGTACCGGTATGGAATTGATATAGCTGCCTGCCGGTCGACAGCACAAACGGATAATCCTCAGAGGGAAGCTCATCAGCGGCCAGAAATTCGACCGGGTGGAATTTGCCCTTACCCCTCTTGAACGTTCCCTCGTGCAGGAACATGGTACCGGGATGCTCTTTGTCCGGGCAGGGCCACTGCAGCCCGACCGAATCTATCCTCTCGAATGACATGCCGCCATAGATGGGGGTGACCGTCGCGATTTCATCCAATATTTCCCCGGCGCCCCCGTATGCCATCGGATATCCCATCTTTGTCGCAACGTCACAGATGATTTCCCAGTCACTTCGTGCCTGCCCCGGCGGTGTAATTGCCTTTCGAACGCGCTGAACCCGGCGTTCGGTATTCGTAAACGTTCCGTCCTTCTCCGCAAAGCAGACCGAGGGCAATACAACGTCGGCGTACTCAGCCGTCTCAGAAAGGAAAATATCCTGCGAGACGAGAAAATCCACTTCCTCCAGAGACTTTCTTGTCCTGTTGAGGTTCGGGTCCGAAAGGGCGGGATTCTCTCCCATTATGTACAACGCCTTTACTTTCCCTTCCTCTATCGCGTGCATTATCTCGACGACTGTAAGTCCCTTTTGACTGGAAAGCTTTCGCCCCCACGCCGACTCGAATTTGGCCTGCAACTGCGGGTCTTCAACGGATTGATAGCCCGGGTACACGTTGGGCAGCGCCCCAAGGTCGCAGGCGCCCTGCACATTGTTCTGTCCACGCAAAGGATTCACACCCGCCGATGCTTTCCCGACATTGCCCGTAAGCATGGCCAGATTGGCCAGTGACAGCACGTTATCAGTACCCGTTGTATGCTGCGTGATGCCCATACTGTAAATGATACTGCCCGTCTCGGCCTTCGCATACATCCTCGCTGCAGCGCGAATTTTCTCAGCGGGAACCGTTGTAATAGCTTCTGCTTTTTCAGGAGTAAAGTCAGCCAATATAGGTTTGAGCTTTTCAAAATCCTCTGTCCGCTCTTCGATAAAGGCCTTGTCGTATAGTTCCTCACTTATAATGACGTTCATCATCGCATTAATAAGCGCCACGTCCGTGCCGGGCTTTTGTGCGATATACAGCTTTGCAAATCGTGCCACGTCTATCCTGCGAGGGTCGGCCACTACCAATTCGGCCCCGTTCTTCATCACCGCCTCTTTTACGCACAGGCCAATCACCGGATGGGCCTCCGTGGTGTTCGAGCCGATGACAAATATACAGCCCGCATCCTCGATTTCATCTATCGAATTGGTCATGGCACCGCTGCCGAATGCCCGCGCCAGACCGGCTACCGTCGACGCATGACACAATCTTGCGCAGTGGTCAACGTTATTGGTACCTATGCAGGCTCGTATGAATTTCTGGAAGATATAGTTGTCTTCGTTCGTACATTTGGCAGATGAAAGCCCGGCGATGCTGTCCGCGCCATGGGCCGCTTTAATCTCTGATAACCTGCTCACAACAAGATCAATTGCCTCTTCCCAAGTCGCTTCTTCAAACTCACCGTTCTTCTTTATAAGGGGAGTGGTCAGCCTTTTATCACTGGCTACAAAGTCCATCCCGAATCTTCCCTTGACGCACAAATTGCCGTCGTTGGGAATACAGCCGACCTCGCTCGTCACACGGACGATTTCCTCTGTCTTTGGATTTATGTTCAGGTCGATTTGACAACCCACACCGCAATATGGACAGGTCGTTCTTGTCCGAACAAGGTCTTTACACTGTCCCTTGCCTTTCGCGGCCCGTTCATACAAGGCCCCCGTGGGACAGCTTGAGATGCACTGGCCGCACAGCTCGCACGTAGAATCGTTCAAAGGGATATCGAAGCAGGTAGTAACCTCCACGCTCGCCGCCCTTGACTTGAATGTAAGTGCGCTGTCGGCCTGCACCTCCTCACATATCCTTATACACCTGCCACAGCGGATACATTTATCCACATCATATTCGAGCGCCTCATTGCCGGTAGTGTAATTTTCACGCCGTTCTCCGCCGGCCGGCTGCTGAAAAATATCATCACTAAGCTGGTATTCGTACGCATATCTCTGCAACTTGCAGTCGCCGTTTTCGTCACAGGTGGTACAGGCCCCGCGATGTTCGTAAAACAAAAGCTCCAGAACTGTCTTCCTTATTGCCCGTATCTCTTCGGTCTCCGTTTTCACAACCATCCCGGGCTCTATCTGGAAAGTGCACGCCGTAACCGGTCCTTTCTGTCCCTCGACGTCAACCACGCAAAGCCGACACGAGCCACTTGGATTCAACCTTGGGTCGTGGCATAGATTCGGTATCTCAATATCGTTTGCAAGGGCCAGTTCAAGAATGCTTTGCCCCGTTTGACCAGTTAGCTCACTGCCGTTGATATTTACTGATGGTTCGCCCATAATCTAAACCTTACTATTTCTCAAGGTCACACCTAAAACACCTTCGTGCCTCGCCGACCGCCTGTTCACGGTCAAGGCCGAGCACCACCTCCGCAAAGCCGCGTTTGCGTTTCTCGAGAGCAATATACTTTTCTTGAGCCCTTGGTGGGGCTTTCTCCAGCGTCTCATCGTCGGGCTTGACAAACGAAAATCCAACATCGCCGGGAAGTTCTCCTGTTCCACCGAGCATCTTATCGATATGAACTGCGGCTTTTTGTCCGCTTGCGATTGCCGCTATTACGCTTGAAGGACCGCTCACACAGTCCCCACCGGAGAAGATTTCCCCAACCGTAGTATTATGACTGACGGGATTAACTTTTATCGTGCCCCAATCCGTTAATTCAGGACCGTCGCTGTACTTCACCGCTTCCGTGGATGCGACCTGTCCAATAGCCGGTATCACCATGTCACATTCAATCACGCTTTCGCTTCCTTCCACGGGTACCGGCCGCCGCCTGCCGTCGGCCTCGGCCTTGCCGAGTTCGGCGCGAATATATTCAATCCCGCTGACAGAGCCGTTTTTACTCAGAATCCGTTTCGGAATGCCAAGCGTTATAATCTCAATTCCCTCCTGTATGGCCTCTTCGATTTCTTCTTCGTAGGCCGGCATTTCCTCCCGGGTTCTCCTATAGAGTACCGTCACCTTCTTCGCCCCAAGACGAACAACCGACCGGGCCGCGTCCACCGCCACATTACCGCCGCCCAGGACCACTACGGCTTTACCATCGCAGTTCCGCCCTTTACCCAAAGCCCTCTGGCGCAGAAGTTCAAGCGCATCAAACACACCATCAAGCTCAATCCCCTCAATATTAATCCCCTTGCCTAATTGGGCCCCCGTGGCCACGAATACCGCCTTGAATCCTTTGTTAATCAGTTCCCTGACGTTTTCAACCCTTGAATTTGTTCGCAGTTCGACACCATGTGAAAGAATGAAATCAATTTCCTTCTGGAGCGTTTCCTTCGGCAGTCTGAATTCCGGTATCCCCAGTGCGAGCATCCCGCCGGGAATCGGCTGGGCCTCGAATATAACCGAAGACCTCTGCAGAATGGCCAGAAAGTACGCACAGCTAAGACCGGCCGGCCCGCTGCCTACAATCGCCACTTCTGCGGGCTCCTCTACACGACGGGCCATAAGGGTCTCATAGTCATCCATGTTGTCGGCGATGTAACGCTTCAGGGCCCGTATCGCAAGTGGGCGGTCGATATCACTTCGACGGCACCTTTGCTCGCATGGATGGTCGCAAACACGGCCGCAGACGGAAATGAAAGGATTTCGCCGCCGGATTAAATTTGCCGCTTCATTGAGTTTGCCCTCGGCGGCAAGCGCAAGATATTCAGGAACATTCACACCCGCAGGACAAGCATGTTGGCAAGACGCCCTCACCAGCCCTTCACATACCGCCGCCCGGCAGGTCTTGAGCACAATATGCTCGACGTACTCCTCCCGGAAATGACGCAGTGTGGAAAGAACGGGATTCGGGGCCGTCTGCCCGAGGCCGCAAAGTGACGCATCTTTGACGTGTTCGGCCAGATGTTCGAGGTAATCCAGGTCCTCTACTCTGGCTTCTCCACGGCTGATGGCTTCAAGCATCCGAAGCATCTTCCCGGTGCCCACCCTGCACGGTGTACACTTGCCACAGGACTCGGACTGAACGAATTCCAGAAAATACCGGGCCACATCAACCATACAGGTATTTTCATCCATAATAATAAGACCGCCGGAACCCATTATTGCGCCTATCTGCTGAACGCTGTCGTAGTCTATTTCAGTGTCGAGATACTGTGCAGGTATACAACCGCCCGAAGGGCCGCCCATCTGGGCCGCCTTGAACTTGCGCCCCTGAGGAATCCCGCCCCCAATATCGAAAACGATTTCACGCAGAGTAGCTCCCATCGGCACTTCCACCAGCCCGGTGTTATTGACCCTGCCTGCAAGTGCAAATATCTTTGTCCCCTTGCTCTTCTCGGTCCCTCTCTGCTTATACCAATCCACACCATGCTTCATCACCAGAGGGACATTCGCAAACGTCTCAACATTGTTGATGTTCGTGGGTTTGTCCAAGTAGCCCTTTTGTGCGGGAAACGGTGGCCGAGTATTTGGCATCCCGCGCTTACCCTCAAGCGATGCGATAAGAGCGGTTTCCTCGCCGCAGACAAATGCCCCTGCGCCCATTCGGACTTCTATGTCAAATCCAAAGCCCGATCCCGCTATATCGTCGCCCAACAGGCCAAGAGACCGTGCCTGTTCAAGTGCGATATTAATATGCTCAACCGCGATGGGGTACTCAGCCCGAACATATATGAATCCCTGCCCGGCACCGATCGCATAGGCGGCCAAAATCATTCCCTCGATTACTCTGTGCGGATCACCTTCCAGCAGCGCCCTGTCCATAAACGCGCCGGGATCCCCTTCGTCGGCGTTGCAGATAAGATATTTTTCCTCACCCTCCGACTTCCGACAGAAATTCCACTTCACACCGGCCGGAAAGCCGGCCCCGCCGCGGCCTCTCAGGCCCGATTCCGTTACCTCATCTATAATCTGCTGTGGCTTTTTCTGTGTGACCGCCTGCACTGTAGAAAGATATGCTCCGCGTTCGATTGCGTCTTCAATTCTCCTCGGGTCAATACGGCCGCAGTTTTCCAGCACAAGTCTGTCTTGCTTTTTGTAAAAATCAATATCCTTTATCCCCGGCACAGGTTTGCCGTCCTGAACCACTGCCAGGCGCTCTACAGCCTTACCGTTTTGTATCGTTGTCGAGATAAGCTCATCAATATCTTCTTCACTGACACCGCCATATAAATATTCATAAGGCTCGATCAACACAACCGGGGCACGGGCGCACATCCCTATACATCCGGTCTCGATAACGTGAACCTGCTTATCAAGAGAAAGGCTCTGCAGCTTTTCTCTGAACTTTGTCGCAACACCCTGCGCCCCCAATGCTCTACACCCTGTCGCACAGATTAGAACTCTGGCTTTATAATCCTGCCGTCTGCTCAATAAGTCCTGCTGAAGCTGTTCAAGGTCATTTATTGATTTTATATGTTGCGCCGACATCAATTTTAACCGTACCTTTCGAGTATATACTTGACCTTATTCGGTGCCAGGTGGCCGTAATAATCGTTATTAACCATCATCACCGGACCAAGAAAACACGTACCAAGACAGGCAACCGTCTCAAACGTAAACAGCATATCTTTGGTCGTTTCACCTTCTTCCACGTCAAGGATTCGACGGATGGCCTTGATTATACCCCGACCACCCTTCACATGACAGGCCGTCCCGCGGCAGCACCTGACCGTATGTCGGCCGTGAGGTTCAAGATAAAACTGCTCGTAGAAAGTCGCCACTCCGTAAATCCGGCTGGCGGCGATGCCGGTGCGGTCGCTCATAGCCTTCAAAACACTTGGTGGAAGATAGCCGTAGGATTCCTGAATCTTTTGCAAAATGGGAATCAACTCGCAATCACCGGCGTCCGGCATCGATTCCAAAATCTCATCCAACGGTTCAAGGCTCAAGGTCTCGTCTTGAATCATGTCCATATTCACTTCCCTAAGGGCACTCTGAGTATAAGTTTACCGTTCAGATTTCAAAAAGTTACATTGTATCCACCTTCCTCCCTGAGTCAAGAGTCTTTTCAATCAGTATTAGTTGGCACAGTTTCTAAAGAAAAACCAATAACAGGACTAAAATCTGTACCGGTGACCGGATGGCCGGGCAATTTAATTTTTTTTCTTTACAACCGCCGAATATCCTGTTAGCATTCATTTTAGTTTATTCAGGAGTATTCTTTTTCATCCCTCGAAGTATACCCCTCAATAACAGATGAGGGATTTTATATTCGCAGGCCTGCGGGCCTAAGGAGAACATTATGAAAACAGGTACTGTAAAATGGTTCAATTCAAGTAAGGGATATGGATTTCTTGTCCCCGATGACGGAGGCGATGATTTGTTTGTCCATCACTCCGAAGTTAAGACAACCGGCTATGCAACTCTCGACGAAGGCCAGAAGGTCGAGTTCGAGGTCGGAGAAGGCCAAAAAGGCCCATGTGCAACCAACGTAACACCGGCCTAACCCAAAAACAAGGATTGCAAGAATCGAAAGGCCCTGCTAAACGGCAGGGCCTTTTTGCATCACATTGCATACTTTCCTTTTGAAAGCATATCCGCATCTCTATGGATTCAACGCAAGGATCTCCACCTTTCTAAATTCTACCGGATGGCTCTCGGCCTGAAGGGATATATAGCCTTCATGCAGCATCTTATCACCGTTGTTGATAAGTTTCCTTGCGTCCCCATCGTTTTCATCAAGCTGTGGCTTCTCATATTCAAGTACGGTCTGCCCGTTAATAATGTGCCTGATGACCGAGTTGCCATGGACCTCAATTTCCATCGTCACCCACTGGTCACCGTGATACGTTTTCGAGCTGGAGGAAATACAATGAGTCGTGACAAGTTTGCCGTCCAACACGACGTGCGTGCCCGGCGTGCACAAATTGCCGGTCGAACGTTCATCCCTGCCGTTACCTCCAAGAAGCTGAACCTCGATGGATACGGGAAAACTCTGTTCCTTTGTCATGCTTTCGGGCGACTGACAGTGCAGCATGACCCCGCTGTTTCGAAAGGCCCATCCGGGCCCTCCGGGAGTCTGCTCTCCTGTGAAACGATACTCCAGGCGCAGAATGTAGTGAGAGAACTTGTCCTTGTAAAAAATGTGTCCGAATTTTCCCTCGAATTTGTCATACCTGTCATAACAAACCTTCAGGATACCGTCCTCCACGCGGAAGGTGTCTCCATAATTATCATTCAGCTCATGGCCTGTAATCTTGACCTTCCATCCCTCAAGGTCTTTGCCGTTGAAGAGGCTGATAAGTCGGCTCTTGCCCGCGCCGCTCTGCTCGGCTGCACAGCCACAAATCATACCAATCACAGCAAGGCACAAGAGGCCCTGCAACCGCTTTGGGAAAATGGACAGGTCTTTATTATGAAGTTTTCTTCCGGTCATCTTTAGTCACTCCTTCTAAGTGTAAGTGGTTCGCTTGAACAAGTTAGGTTACAAATCAAGGCAAGTATATGCCGATCACGTTTTTTGTCAATTAAGAAGGTCTCTTTACTCACCTGGGAGGAAAAACTCGCATTATCTTAGAAAATATTTAAACAACCAATCCAAACGGCCTCGCTTTACAAAATATATACCCGAAAATTTCATTACCTCACGAATTCGCTGCCGGTAATCGTCCTTATAGCAATGCACTTTACAGTCTTTGCACTTGGGCTTGGGATCAAACGGGCATTTCTCCAATCTCAAAAGGGCATACTCCAATAATTCGGCGCACGATTCGCACATTTGCCCCTTCGGCGGACTGTGCTTTTTCTGACAATATACATGGATGAATTTTCGAAGGACGATCTTTTCCTGTTCTTTATCTTTCATCTTCTATTGATCAAATCACTATTCCAAGCTTACACACAATTCCGTAATCTTCAGATTTACAAAAAACTACCGATCCTCATAGTACACAAATTCTGTCTCTTTTACTAATCCTTTTGGCCGTCATTTTCGGTAATCTAATCGTATCACCAGCATCAATTAAGACTTGACACCCGGTAGTTTTTGCGGCTAAATTTATCTCCGACGGGCCCCGCTTGGCGGGATTCCGATTTGTTTCGTGTAAATCCCGTCACTGGCCGCAGAATTGGGTAATTAGTTCAGTTTTATGGAAGGAGTGAAAAAACATGAACCGATATTTTTGCATCGTCTTCGCCTGCGCAATAATTGGGACGTCCTTAGCTGCCAAAGTTACTGCAGAGCAGGCGGATATCTCACAAAAGGTCGAATTACTCTGGCCTAAAGGCGCTCCCGGCGCCAAAGGCAGCGAGGATGGCGACAAGCCGACACTGACGATTTACCTGCCATCTAAGGAAAAGGCCACCGGCACGGCCGTAGTGATTTGCCCCGGCGGCGGCTACGGACACCTGGCCATGGACCACGAGGGACACCAAATTGCACGCTGGCTCAATTCGTTCGGCGTGGCCGGCTTTATCCTAAAATACCGCCACCGCAACAGTGGAGCCGGCTATGGTCACCCAGCACCGTTAAACGACGCCCAACGGGCGGTCAGCATGGTCCGCAGCCGGGCCAAAGAGTTTAACATTAATCCCAACCGGATAGGCATCCTGGGATTCTCAGCCGGTGGTCATCTGGCCTCGACTGCCGGCACTCACTTTCACAAGGGAAGAAGTGACACAAAAGACCCCATCGACCGAGTCAGTTGCAGGCCGGATTTTATGGTCCTCATCTACCCGGTCATCTCACTGATAGAATGGTGCGCGCACTCCGGCTCCAGAAGGAACTTACTCGGCAATAAACCCGATGAAAAACTGGTTGAAAATCTGTCCAATGAAAGACAGGTCACACCCGAAACGCCTCCAACATTTTTGGTCCATACCTACGAGGACAAGGGCGTACCGGCCGAGAACAGCATCTACTTTTACCTGGCCCTTAGAAAGGCCAAAGTCCCGGCCGAGATGCACATTTACCAGAAAGGCCGGCACGGTTTCGGCCTCGGACAAAAACACGGCCCAGTCTCTACCTGGCCTCTACGCTGCCAAGACTGGATGCGCGGCCTCGGACTTTTAGATAAAAAAAGCAGCGAAGGTAAACAAAAATAGGTCGTTACGACGGCGGTAGTTTCAATAATCGCCCTTAGCCAGGCTGGTCTTGTTCCGTCTCCGGCGGTGTTGTTGGAGTTAATTCCGAGGGCTGAACTTGTGAATCAGGTTGCGGGATTTCCTTGATTTCGATAGGGGGCTGTTCATGGCTCTGTTCAACGCCGGCATCAGGTTCCTGGGTCGCACCTGCCTCAATAGCTATATCTGCATCCTGAACCGATTCAACAGCAGGTTCTTCCTGTATCTGTTCTGCAGTTTGTACATCCTGTTCTTCAGCCGCTTCGGCAATACCGTCGTGTGCATCAAGCTGGGGCACTAACTGAAATTGATTGTGTATTGATTCGGCGACCTTCGTGTAATCCTCGGCGCCGTGGCAATTCCGCTCGTATTCGAAGATTGTCTGGCCGTAGCTTGGCGCTTCGGCAAGCTTGATGTTTCTTCGGATAAAAGTCGGCAGAATCCGCGATTGCGCCCAGGCACAGTCGGTCCCGCGAGCACCTTCAAGGAAATGCTCGATATCGGCCTTAACTTCACCCGGAAGCGAGGCCCTGGTATCGAACATGCACAGTAAAATCCCCTGAACTTTCAGGTCAGGATTGATTCTTTTATTGACAAGGTCAACCGTCTGCAGCAGTTTCCCGAATCCCTGCAGTGCCAGAAAATGCGGTTGAAGCGGGATCAAAACCTCTTCGGTGGCCGCAAGGGCATTCAGGGTCAGCAAGCCAAGTGAAGGGGGGCAGTCTATAATAAGATAATCGAATTCGTCTTCAACCGGACCGATTGCCTCCCGGAGAATGGTTTCCCGGCCGACAACACTTACCAACTCGCTCTCGGCACCAACCAGGTTGATATTCGCCGGCAGCAGCCAGAGATTCGGCCGTACCAGCATAATTTCTTTTTCAAATCTGGCTTCCTTGGTCAGGACTTCATATGAACCGGCCATAATAGCTTGCGGCTCAAGGCCTAAGTGTATTGTCAGATGCGCCTGAGGGTCCAGGTCGACAACGACAACCTTCAAACCCATGCCGGCAAGGGCCGCTGCAGTATTAACCACCGTTGTGGTTTTTCCAACCCCTCCCTTCTGGTTTAATACTGCAATTTTCCTCATCTTCGTTGCGTCTTACCTTCCCTTAATTAATTAGCAAATCGCAGCCACTTACTACCAACCTCTCAGCGCTAATCATGGGCCACGTGTTTTTTCAAAACGGCATCAAGCACGCCGTTAACAAATCCAGATGACTTACTGGAACTGAACTTTTTGGCAAGCTCAATCGCCTCGTTTATCACAACTTTAGGCGGAATATCAGGACAGAATTTCAACTGATAAACCGCCAATCTCAAAATGCTTCTATCAACAGGTGCAAGTCTTGTAAATTGCCATTTTATCGTCGAATCTTCTATTATTTCATCGCACTGTGCCAAATTTTCCCACGTTTGTGTAGTCCATTCCGAGGCCAGTTGTCGGGCAAAATCATCGCTCTCCTCTTCTGTAAAGAACAGGCCCAAATCCCCGAGCAGCTCCGAGCCCTGTACATCGAGCTGATATAAAGCCTGTATTGCCAGTTCTCTGGCCCTTGTTCTCTTGTCGGCCTGCATTCCACCTCTCGTGGCTCTCGTTGGGCATTGCATTTGGTTCATCACACCTCAGACGCTAAGCACCGGCTCAAATCTGCTCCATCACGTTGGCTGCTTCCATGGCTGTCTGAGCTGCGTCGGCGCCGGCATTACCCATTTTCGTCCCGGCCCTTTCGACCGCATGTTCGAGTGTCTCACAGGTCAGAACACCGAATATCGCCGGCACGCCTGAATCATAGTTGATTTGTCCAATGCCCCGGACTACCTGCTGGCAGACATAATCGTAATGGCCGGTTTGGCCACGTATGACCGCGCCGAGACAAATCACCGCAACGTATTTGCCGCTCTCGGCCAGTTTCTTTGCCGCTTGTGTAATTTCACAGGCGCCCGGCACCCAGACTACGGATATCTGTTCATCTTTGGCGCCATGACGCTGGAGACAATCTATCGCACCGGCAAGCAGTTTAGAAGTTATGAATTCGTTGAACCTGCTGACTACAATAGCGTAACTGCCCTTGCCGGCTGTTACTTTCCCTTTTATCTCTTTAATCATACTCTTAAATCTCCAAACAATAGTCGCCGATACCATTCTTGTATCTTATTGCAGCAATCCTTCAAGCGCTTTTTTACGCTTGAAGACAACGCAAAACGGCGTCCCATTACTAAACCTTCACAAACCACATGGCAGCCTCCGATTATAAGACTATCTATGGCTCCTTTCCAGAAAAACAACTCTCCCGCCCCAATCAGGCATCGGTCTAAGCTCAATTCGAGCGGGCCTAACCTGTTAAATTATAAGAGCTTATAGTCCGTATTACCAGCAAAATTTTTGCTGCCGGCAAAAAGCTCTTATCAAGCCAAAAATCGACTAACACGGAGTTACTTTATTGACGAAACGACCTTGGAGATTCGGTCAATTTTTAAACTGAAATTGAGGGTATGTAAAATATGAGCTTCGAAGATTTGGCATTCGGCCCGTATGATAAAGCCGAACACAAGGCAAACAAGGCTTATGAGCTTTACGAAAACGGTAAAGAAAATGAAGCTCTGGGTGAACTGGATGAGGCCCTTGAGATAAATCCTTCCAACAGCTCATGGCATTTCAACAAGGCGCTTGTGCTGGATTCTAAATGTCAATTCGATGAAGCAATAACCGAATACGAAATCGCCTTGCAGCTAAATCCCAACGACCTTGAGATATCAAACTCGCTTGCCGTCGATTATACGCGCACAGGACAATATGACCTGGCCATTGAAACATTCGAACAAATTCAGGAACTTGATCCCGGCTTTGAACCCTCTTACTGCAATCGGATTATTACTTACACCGAGATGGGCCAGCACGATTTGGCTGAGCAGATGTTTTACCTTGCCCAGCAGATAAATCCCGACTGTGCGTTGTGCTTCTATAACATCGGCAATAGTCTTTTTGCCCGGGCCCAGTACAAAAAAGCAATTCGCTGCTGGCTAAAAACGGCTGAACTTGAGCCGACCCATCCACAAATCAACTATCGAATCGCCCAGGCATACTGGTCTGATGGTGACATGGAGTCCGCACGCCGCCACTTCCTGGCCGAGCTTCGAGTCAATCCCGGCGAAATTGATGTCATTCTCGATTACGGCTTGTTTTTGCTCGAAGAAGGCGACATTGAACCGGCAAAAGAAAAGTTCAACAGAATACTCGAAATTCAGCCTGATTTTCCACTGGCATTGTTTTATCTGGGAGAGATTGCCCTCGACAATTGCGATTACAACCAGGCCGCACAATTATTCAAGCAGGCCCTGCGGGAAGATAACACGCTCATAGGACCTCGCTACAGGCTGGCCCAGTATGCGTTGATGAGGGAATTGTGGCAGGAGGCGGCGAATTATCTGGTCTCGGAGCTAAAGCAGGCACCTGAGGATGTGGATACACTGGTTTCCATGGGTTCGATGTTCTTGACAATTGGTGACCTCGATTATGCCACACATTGCATGTCGCGAGCTATCGACATCGACTGTGCCCACGCACAAGCATTTTACTATCTCGGCCTCATCAATGCCATGAAAGGCCGGCTTGAGGAATCCGCCGAATTCTTCGCCCATACACTCGACATCAGCCCCGCCCACATCTGTGCATTAAGAGATTCCGCTGTTGTTTACCTGGCGATGGGAAGGTTGGATGATGCTGCCGCCAGAATCAAAAAGGCTTTGCCCCTCGCAGATGATAATACGCAGCTGAAAATGCTTGACCGAAGGATTCGGCTGCTTAAGGCAAAAGAACGAATCAGGAATTTCCTTTACCGATTAAAGCCCTGATTATCCTCTATCCCGTATCACGCTTTGCGATACGCTCCAGATCCGCAACATTCACTTCCAATGCCGACCAAATCCACGCAAACGATAGACCATATCCCCATCTCCCCTGAATCCGGGCCGAAAACAAACCACAGAAACAGTTTGCAAAATCTTACAAAATACAGTAACCTACCGCTCAGGCCGAGTGGCGGAATGGCAGACGCTGGGGACTTAAAATCCCCTGCCCGTAATGGGCGTGTGGGTTCGACTCCCACCTCGGCTAATGAAGTTACCATACCAGGAACAAGGTATTAGCAAAAAAGTTAGTAAAATTAATCATGTTCTTGGCTATCGAATTTCTGTGATATAGAACTGTCCCTCAAATAGACTGTAGTTATTTGCCTGCTCATTATTACCTCTCATAATTAAAAATCATTTATACTTCACTTTTTATACTTTTCTTATCTCAAAATCCTTATTTAACAAGCAACTTTGGGCTTTTATCTATTGATATTGATTTTTTATGATTCTGGTAATATAGGGAAAAGGGG
>JAABXR010000282.1 GCA_011776225.1 Phycisphaerae bacterium | reverse complement strand
ACCTTAAATGACACGTCTAACGATGCGGACACGATAGATTTAAGGGCAAGGAACGCTGCCGATGGTGCCGATGCGGCCGGAGCTATTAGTTTTGTAGATGCCGATGGTGTTGACATAGCGAAGATAAGCACGACGTCACCTGCAACTGTTACAGCCGGTGACGCAATTTTAGTGAGCGGCTCGATTTCAGCGGGTGGTTCTACTGCTACATTAACGGCAGCTGGTGATATCACGATTAATGCAAACATAACAGACTCAATGGCCATAGATGCTCATAGTGGAACCGACGGTACCGGCGATGTTACTTTCGGGGCAGGTGTTACACTCGATGCTCCGACAATAAACCTTCGGTCGGGTGATGGTCCGGGTGGTGCCGCGAATGCCGAGGTAGACATAATGACGAACACACCGACCATCATCGCAGATACTCTTACCATACAGCATGATGGTCAAATGGGTGATTCTGTTACTCCGTGGAATCCGAACGTTACCAATAATGCAAGTATCGATCTGATATTATTGTCGGATGAAAGTTCGATTTATACGACAGATGCGGATTCGTGGCAATCAATAACAGCCGAAGCAAAGGACAATATTGAACTATCTGGAAGTGGTGATATAAAAATTGCCGCGACCGGCTTGCTGTCTCATGAAGGGGGTGTCAAGGTGATATCTGATGGCGGCAGTATTTATACACCGGGTGCCGGCGATACTCTCAATGCTCCCATAACCGGCTACTCTGATGAGGAAGGCGGTGTGGGTGTGGATTTGCCGTTCGCAGAGTGGGCACCGTTAGGAACCGGTACAAAGGCCGCAATTGTGATCCAGAGTAAATCCCAAGACCTCAAGTTGGGCCCGGATGCCACGTTGACAGCCAATGGAACGTACAATCCACTTGATGTTGATGACCGTGGCAGCGTAGCGTTTGTTAATGGTAATCCGATTGACGTTGCGATTTATCTTGGCAGTTTCTCTGTGTCCTGGAAGTGGCCACCAGACTGGTGGCTGATATTCAATGGTGCTAACGTGGAGATGGGTTCCGGATCAGTATCAATTGATAACAAATCCGGAATTGGGACGCTTGTCATCGATGCTTATGATACAGTAACGTTTACCAATGATTTTGAAACTTCGCTGCAAGCCATCAGGCCGGATAACGTCAGGAGACTTGAGGTTGTCTCGCGAAAATCGCCGGATTTGACAACGGCAATAGTTTGGGAGACACTGCCCCATGCCATGGATCCAGGTAAAATTGCCGGTGGATTTTTCAACGGAACATATGTTTTGCGAGGAGAACAAGAGCTCGATTTATTCTGGTTTATCATTACTAATAGTGCCAAGCTTTTGGACTGGTCCGATCCTGTTCCGCTGGTTCCACCCAAGCTGACGGAACCTGAAGAGCAAGGAGAAGTAGAAGAGCCTGATACGGATGCTTTGATAGCGTTGTTGGAAGAATTGGGTATTGGTGTGCAGCCATACTTAGCGAGTGCTTACCGGCACGAGAGGTCTGGTATTAATACCCTTAATACTGACCTTCGTTTGTTCAAGGCGGCTGAGAAACTTCAGAAGTTGATACCGGTGCTTGAAGATACCGAGGGTCAACGGATTTCGGCGCTTCGGGTCGTTGTTGGTCAGTTTTTCTCTACACTTGCAAGCATTTCCGATGAGCAGATGGCTTCATTCCGGCAGGAACTGGCCCGCCATGTGGATGACGGGACGGATTATGATTTAGCCGGGCAAACCATTGCTTCTCTTACGGATTATGTCGAGATTTTAAGTACTGATATCGGCTGGCCCACGGACAGATCTATGGCGTTTGTTATGGGTAGATACATCCCGCGATTGACAGAAGGTGATGCGATAAGGACCGCTGTAGTTCAGATACAGTTACAAGAAGCGTTAGGTATGTAGCCGGAGCGAAATTAACTGCAGCGATAAGGTTTTTACCGGCCCGGGAAGATCGAGTGGGTGGTGTCTGAGAAGTTCCTGCAGCGAGGTGTCCTGTTGTTGGCGTCATTTACTTAGCCGGCACAATAACTCGAAATCCGACATCATTATCCATCTCGTTGAAGTTTATCCGGTAGTCTGCAGGAGAATCCAGGAAAATATATTTTGGCGGCGAGACGCAGGAGCCGCCGCAGATTACAGATTGGGTGCCATTCGTATCGTTTTTGCACCATTCCCAGACATTGCCAATCATGTTGTACAAACCCCATGTGTTTGGTATGGTATCGCACGTAACCGGCCAGACTGACTGATACGGATCCTGATTATGAACTATTGCCGTTTCGTCCAAAGTCTTTTCCGTATCCGACTGATAATCTTCCACCGCTCCGACGGGCGCAACGGGAAGCGGGGGAACTTTTGTATCTTTTTCCCGGTTCCAAACAGTGGCCGCTTTTTGATAGGCAGCTCCCCTTACATGCGCATAGGCTGCAATTTGTGAGCGGTCATTTCCCCATGGAGTAATATTGCCGGTACCTGCCCGGCAGGCATATTCGTGCTGTGAGGTTGTGGGTAATTGTCCTCCAAGCCATCTCGAATAAGATTGTGCTCCGTTATATGTTACCCACGTTACCGGAGCATCAGCCTCAGCATCAGCGACGGTGAAAACATTTCCTGACTGGTCCCACTGTATGGCACAAGGTGGTTTGTCCGCGGCAGTACACTGTATCAGAGTTTTGTTACTCTGGTCTGTGAAGATTGACCATCCCTGGAGCCTGGGTCCGCCTCTTTTTGCTCCATCTTTTTCGAGGAAGAGCCTGTATTGACTATTGCTTATTTCGTGAATGGCCATGTAAAACGGTTCAGGATTTCCTGCGCTTGCGGGGATGAATCTAAGTATCAGGCTGGGATCTTTTTTGGACACGATATATTTTGGCCAGCCGACATTTTGAGTTTTACTCAGATCGATGGTATGGAAGAAATCGAGCCATTTTATCTGTTTATCCTTTACAGCCTGTCTTATTTCGTCCCACCCGGCGATCTCTACGGTTTTGTTTAGGAATTCTCCGGCTTCGGAAAGCGGCAGTTTGTTGAGGATTTTAGTCAATCTGGTAAGCGACAGAATACTATCAGTGGTGCCCTTGATGAATTTAGTTAAGTCCTCGAAAAGTGTTTTCTTTCCGTTGGAGGACTGTAGATAGGTGATATTGACGGGCTCAAAATTTTTACTTATCTCTGTCGTACCGGCGAAAGCCAGATGCCGGACTTTGCCTTCCACAATATCGAGATATTTGCAGTATTCAGGTTTGATTATCGCCCTTATCGCCGCTTCGTGATCTTGTAATTTTTTCCAGAGATCATTGCATATATTTGTTTCAATCCTGTCTTTGTTTTTTTCGATGGCGGGTATCGCAAGCAGATTTTCCACGTCCTTTACGGTGACGGCAAACCTGTTGTATTCCTGCTCGAGTTTAGCAAGGTTTTCTTTTGAAGGGCCGTCCTTTTTGCTGCGGAATGCATTTTCGATAGGGCGTGTGATTTCGGAGATTTTCCCAAATAAAGAATTCCCACCAGGTTTTTCGGGATTTTGTTTTGAAGAGCCGTCCTGTTTTGTGTCGAGTTCATCTTCGATAAGCTTTGTTATTTCGGCAATTTTCGCGTTCCAGGAATACTTCGTGCGCGGGTCCTGCTCCAGCTTCTTATAAAGTGTGACTTCACTGAGCCAGTAACGGAAATCTTCTGTCGTTAGGTTTGATTTGTTGTAGAGTTGGCTTTGGTCTTCGGCAAGTAGATCGGCGCGGAATTGCTGCGGCCAATCGGGATTCGAGACAAAGTCAGCAAGCGTTTTGGCGAAGTCCTCGAACTGTTGCAATGCAGGGAGGCTATCGCGGCGGGTCTCTGTGACGGCAAGATTACCGAATCCAGCCAGCACTTTATCCTGGGAACTGTTCTTTTGGATTATTATGGTTTCGCGTTCAATAGCGGTACGGACAAGTACTGTAAGCAGGAAGTCCCCGCGCATCTGATCTGCGAGTTTAATAGCCTCAAACTCTGTTTTCAAAATATTGCGAATGGCCCTGTCTTTTTTCATATCATTACTATCGTTTGGCCAGGGCGGAGCGGAAAGTGAGCCGAGTCTTGTCCATGCGGCGTATTTAATCTCACGTCCTGCGGTCGGGGCAAGGGCTTTGTCTGTGAGGACCTGTCTGTCGGTTTCTGAGTCGAGGCTTTCGAATTCGGTAATCCTTGTGACAGGCGTGGTGAATGCTTCGGTGAACATCGGCTGTTCGAGTATTTTATTGTCCTTGAACTTCGTCCACAGCGTGCGGATAGTCGTGAGATCCTGCACTTTCTCCGGCATTTGGTCATCGAGCAGGTAGCAGGCATCGAGGGCATCTTCGATTGCGTTGAAGGCCGTGACGGTTCCGGTTAAGTCGTTACGAAGTTGTTTGAATGCTGTAAATTCAGCCTGCTTTGATTGGTTGAATTCCTGCGCGTTTAAGTCCGGGATATCTTCTCGGAGAGTGAGTGCCTGCAGGATGCGACTGACGGTCTGTTTTCTTTGTTGCCCATATGCCTCTTTGACCTTGCTGTTCCAGCCCGTTTCCTTCATAGGCACGTTGAAATCAAAGGGCAGTTCTCCAAGCAGTTCCTCGTCCAGTTTAACAAGAGCTACATTTACATCGTCAATTTTATGTCTCAGCTCCGAGTATACCTCCAAATTTTTTGTAATATTGGGCAGTGGGTATTTTTGCAGCAAGCCATCCCGGATCATTTTCCATTTTGTGTTGATTTCTTCCGAACGAGCAATTTTTGCCAGCTTCGTGATGCGGTCCCAGTATTCCTTTGCTGTTTCTATTGCTCTTAGGGCCCTGTCCTTGAGCTTTACAAGTTTAGGCTTATATTCACCAATCTTTTCCTCGATCTCGGTGCGGTTTTTCTCTATGGCTTTGATCTTTTTGATTTCTTCAATGTTCGGCCCGAACTCACTGAGGTTTTTGGCACACGCGTCGGCTTCCCGGGGATTGGAGACCTGTGCCTGACGAATGTACCCTTCGATATCACCGACCAGTTTGAACACGGTTTCGCGTGGATCGGGGCGCAGGTAGCAGTATCCCCTTATTACAGCGAGCCTTTCGACAAAGGTCTGGTTTGTTACTGTTTCTGTAGTGTCGTTGCCGTGATCATCCAGGAAAGACTGTTGGTCAACTTCTTTTTCCCATTTATCTTCAATAAAGCCTGCAAGGTTCCGGCCCAAACTTGATATTTCTTCAAGTTTACTCTGCAGCCTGTCGAGACTTTCTTTATTGTCGGCGCCGGCGACCGAATCAACCTCTCTGTTAACAAACTCATCATCAAATTTGTTGAATATCGGGTCATTCAAACTTTTGACTTTTGCCTGGTCTTTGGTAATCTGTTTTTGAGAGGAATCAATCTTTTCGAGTGTATTTTCCTGTTTAAGATTAAGGAGCTTGTCAACGTTCTCGGCAATCGGCTGATTTGGTTCGGGCCTGACCGAACCTACGAGCTGAACAAGGTATTGGGCAGGTTTTTCCCACCCGCGCTCTCCAAATCTTTTTGCGGTTTCCTGCATCTCCGACAGCAGAGGCCATGGACTGTTCGAATCGGGATTGAAGAAGCTTTTAATATCTTCAATTGCTGAAAGTCCTTTTTTAGTTTCGCTGTCATAACCGGGAGTATCCAGTATATATTGAAGTTCCATACCTTCGTCTTTTGCGAACTCATATGGATATCCCGCCGCTTTTATGCTTTTCAGTATCGTTTTCAGGTGTTGATCTTTGCTCCATCGCTGAGCCCTGGAATTGCCCTGCTTTCTGTTCAAGCCCAATCCCTTCTCGTAAAGGTCACCGACCCAGGCCAAATACTCGTTGCAAAGCCGCTTCCATTCTTCTACCGTTGCCGGGGCGCCCCTTGGCCAAAATATCACCAATGCAACGACACAAACGACGACTATAAGAGCTGCCGCGATAAGCCGGCGAGGTGAGAGCAATGGTTCTGCTGTTTTTAATTGAGCCAGCTCTTCTAAAACAGTTTCAATAGTAATCGTACCGGGTTTGGCAGAGGCATTTAATAACCGGTTGCACAGATTTCTCCAGGAAGCTGCGTTTCTTCCGAGGCTGCGCCATTCTTTTGTTTCCGGCGCCTGCCAGCCCTCCACACGGGGCGATTGCCGGTGTACTACAAGCTGATAAATGAGTTCTGCGATAACTCGCAGGTCATTGTCCCAATGGACTTCAGTGTCGATAAGCTCTTCCGGCAGGGGATCAGATAATACTATTTTTCCCTGCGAAATGTCTTCGGTTCCACTAATCAGAACATTTGTGGCTTTTAGGTTTCCATGTGGGCGTCGACAAGACTCTTTTAATTCCATAAGGCCCCTGGCAACCGACTCAACAATGACACTGAGGACCTTACTGCTGAGCTTGAGACGAATATCAATCATTTGCTGCAGCGAATGCTCGTATTTGTCGGTAACGTAGAATGCTCCCCCGGTTGTTGAGCCGTGCTGGTGAACCGGCGCCCAATGTTGAGCGCCGCCGGCGGCCGCTTTTTGTTGCGGTTCGATACTCTTGAGAAACAGGTCAATTTCGGTTTTTGCCTGTCCTGTCTCAAGCAATAAAGCCGACGGTTGAAAAACCTTGATGGCAAACTTTTCTACATCACTATCCGGGGCCCGCCCGGTATAGACTGTAGTATATCCCGTCCGATGAATTTCCCGGACGGTTTCAAAACGGCCGAAAGTTGCCATTCGCCCACCGCCTTATGTTAATCCAATAAGGTGAACTTTTATTGACATTCCGCTTTGGGGACGGTCAAAGAAACGATTTTGCTGCTATCGATCTCAAGCCTGATTTCGGTTTCTAAAACCTTCCAGCATGTTGAGTTTGGGGCCGGCAGTTGCAGGCGTCTCGCATCGGCGTTACCGACCATGTCCGGAAATACTCCGGGCAGGTCCGCCAGAATAAACAGGTATTCGGCTTTCCGTTTCTTCTTCCACACCTTCTGGATCGGGTCTTTTTTACCGAGTGTTTTTTCGCAGGGCTCCTGTCCGAAGTGGAACACGTGAGTGTATTCCTTAGCACTGTCCCTCAGTTGGTTTTTTGGCTGCCAGTATTCGGTCATTGACACCTGTTCCCACTGTTCCTTCTCGGACCTGTTTACACCGACCAGGTGTACCTCGACTGATTTTTTACAAACGTCCTCAGTTGCTGTAAGAATAATAGACCGACTCCTTGGAATCCCCCGACATCCACCAGCTATGAGACCAGCCGCAAGAAGCCCAAAAAATTTGTATTTCCACAGTGCTGTATTCATCGGCAACTCCCTTCATTTTTCAAATCACTTTTACAACGATTGTTTACTTTACCCAAAATTATACTTAGTATGTACTATTCCCGCGTTCAAAGCCTAAACAAGAAACTTCCGGATTACAGAGGCGATTTCCCGGTTTGATTTCCAGTCTGCAACGATGAAGCTGCGTGTTCTTAAAATGAGATTATCCAGGTCGCTCAAGGTTGTTTCAAAGACTTTGTGTAGGCCGCCCTGCGGGGCGTCACCATAATTTTTGCATACACTGTAAGGCCCCGGACCGGGGAACATCCTCAAGACAACGGCCAGTGTTGTCAACCATAATTCAGAAGGTATAAGACTAAAAGCTTCGTCCGGCGTCATCTCATCGAAAGTCAAATGGTGCGGCCCTAAAGCCTGTGGCCATCTTTGGTCATCCTTGAACACTTTGCTTATCTGCTGTTGGAGGCCGGTGGATTCATCGTACTCGGCTTCGATTTGGTGAAGTAGGCTCAAAGTCTCATCAAGGGTTACAGGCAAACTGTTAGTGTTGTCTACAAGAAGAATTCTCACGGCCATTACCGCCAGCGAATACAGGTCATAAGGACTGCTCAAAAGTGGTATGATCTCGAACGGTACATCTGCAACGGGTACTCCTTCGGCTTTGCGAAGGTGTGAGATCCGGGTTTCATGTATCTTCTGCGCAACCGTTCGGAAACGCCACTCACCGGCGGCCATTGCCGAATCTTTTTCCAGGTGAGCGTAAAGATTGATGTCACCGCAAGCCAGATTAAGCCGAAACCACACCACGTCGTTGCTGGCCATCTCAATGCGTTCCTGAGTAGTGAACGTTCCTTCAACGGCGGTTGTATCGCTGGTATCCGGCAGGACCTTCCTAATCCTGATCGCTGCTTTTCCCTGCGTCGGCAGGGATGTGACCAGCGGGCGATAGACCGATGTTCCTGGTGTCCGCGCCGGCAAGTAGTACTTGAAGTCACTCTTTTCTATCGCCAGAGGAACTGCATCGCCGGCATCATTTAATACCGCCCTTGCGGTCCAGAAAAAAGGCAGCCCTCGCCCCGGCTCTCCCAGTTCGACCTGCCAGCTTTCAGGGCTGATATTAAGCAGTGGCCTCTGCAAATGATATATCAAAGAGCGCACCGACGATACGATATCTGCCAGCAATCTGAGTTTCAGATGTAATGTTTCTATCATTCGGCCGCAGCGCCCCTGGGATTCCAGGAAAAGCCAGCCGTCTGCGCTTATGGTCGGTTCGTCTTTGGTCAAAGCTTTGAGCGTTTCGCCGAGGTCAAGTATGGACCTTCCATGTTTTAAACCGTCCCACGGCTTTCCGTTAAGGATGTCAACGAAAGTCTCCAGATTAATTGGGACATATTTCTTTACCAGCATCAATCCGGCCTGTGGATTCAGAGCAATGATGCGAGCGGGGTCGCCGCTTATCTCGGACATCGGTTTGGTAGAATCGTTGCTGAGGGCACCCGGTGTCACGGGTACCAGCGGTGAATCACCGCCGAGTTTCGGCACGTAAAGGTAGCGATGTAACGAATTTCCATAGGCCGGCAAACCCTTCTGCTGCAGCAGCCCCTCATCTTTGCACAGCTTCCAGGCTGCGCCGGACTGAGTTTCCAAAGGATGAACCGGAGATTTCTTTGAGATATCAAGGAATGTAGGTAGTGGCTGTTCAGATTCCCACCCGGTTTTGACTATTGCAGCCCCTTCCAACTCTTCCAGGGCCTGACATTGCCGGCGCCAGCGGTTGTCAAGCATGGTGTTCGAAAGCACCTGACGGGCTGCGGATACGGTGTCGATCAGACTTGCGCTATTTTGAATCCTTAGTTCGAGCCACTCCTGTACCCGGCCGGAGCTGTCGATAATACATCCGAGGAATACGGCTGCGTCCATCGTATTGCGAATTCCGACGAGGTGGCCGGCAACATCGTCAGGTTTATTCCTGACCAGTACGCAAATTTTCAGTACGTTTGACTTCTGGTCCTCAGAAATGGGTATGGCAACGTAGCCCTCGGGTAGTGTTTTAAGGCGGCTATTGGTATTGGAAAATGACACAGGCAACTTACCTTATAAACTATGGACTCATTTTACTTGCTACTCGACAATAGGTCCACCTGTCCGGCTACTAAGACCATTCAAGGTCATTTGAGACCATTCTATCAATTGGCAATTCACTGTCAAACAATATATTATGTTGCTAATGGAGTTTTTTTATTAGGCTTTGATTGGGAAAGATTCTTGAATACTCTTTCGTGGCGCGATACGATTACTGAGGAATTTGTCTTTGTTCAGAAATGCAACTATGGGAAACTATAAGAGAGAGTTATCATTCGTAGTCGGCTAAAGCCAGGTTTGTATTATGGAGTACGCTGCCATGTCTATGCAATTTTCACCGGAAAAGATGGAATTTCAATTGGGTACACAAACCTCATTCGCCCCCCGCAAAGCCAAAGACAACACGCCGTTTTGCATAGCCATACTCGCTGACTTTAGCGGCCGTGGTAATCGCGGATTGTGTGAAACAGGTCCTTCGCTCGCGGGCCGCAAGCGCATCGGAGTGGATGTGGACAATCTGGATGACTTGCCGATGAAACTTGACTGCGAAATTCATGTTCCCCTCGGCAGCAGTGAAGGGACTCGTATTCCTCTGCGATTTAGCGATATGGATGACTTTCACCCTGACCGAATATTTGACCGCCTGGAAATCTTCCAAAAGCTGAAATCGACTCGAAATCTCATGCAGAATCCGTCCACGTTTGCCGAGGCAGCTTCTCAGGTGCGTTCCTGGATTGCGGACGAACAGGAAGCCGGCAAGTCCGATGCTGAACATGCTCAGATCAGCCCGGAGCAGGAAGAGTCTGATACTGAAACGGTTGAAAGGCTGCTCGGGAAACGCTCTGACAAGGAACCGCCTCCGGCATCGGCGAGCCGGTCTTTTGATGTAAATGCCCTTATTCGCGAGACCGTCAAACCTTACATTGTTCCCGCTCCTGATCCGAAGCAGGCCGAACTTCTCGCTCAGGTCGACCAGGCCATCAGCGGGCAGATGCGCGCGATTCTCCACCAACCGGACTTCCAGCAGCTTGAGGCGACGTGGCGGACGCTTCATTTTCTTGTCAGCCAGGTTGAAACGGACGAAACGCTCAAAATGTATATAATAGACGTCAGCAAGGCCGAACTTGCAGCTGACCTGGCGTCGGCGGACTCCCTGCAATCATCCGCTGTTTATCGACTTGTAGTTGAGCAGAGCATCAGTGTACCCGGAGCCCAGCCGTACGCTGTCCTGGTAGGCGGCTACACATTCGACCAGACCACTGAAGATATCAAGTTGCTGCAACAAATCGCGCGGATCGCCCAGGCTGCGGGTGCGCCATTACTGGCCGCGGCCAATTCACACTTTGCAGGATGCCAATCTCTTGCTGCCACACCGGACCCGAATGACTGGCGCCGGCAGCCCGAGCCGGCCGTCGGCCAATTGTGGCAGCAGGTTCGGCAATCACCAGAGGCGGCCTACATTGGGCTGGTCCTGCCCCGGTTCCTGCTACGTTTGCCTTACGGCAGAGACACCGATCCAATTGACCGGTTTGATTTTGAGGAATTCTCGCCTCTTGCGGGTCACGAGCAGTATCTATGGGGAAATTCAGCCGTTATCTGTGTATGTCTGCTTGCTGAGGCCTTTCGTGAGTTCGGCTGGGCCCTTACAGGCGGGCTTGGCCAGGACCTGGCCAGCCTACCCATGCATATATACACCTGCGATGGTGAAAAGCACATCACGCCCTGCGCAGAGACAATCCTGACCGAGCGCGCGATGGAAGTGCTTATTGAGAAAGGGCTTATGCCGGTGCTTTCCATCAAAGGCCGGGATGCCGTTCTGGTTCCGCGGTTTCAGTCGATAGCCGATCCGCTCGCCCCATTGGCAGGGCCCTGGCGGTAGGGGGGTAGTTGGCGTCAGCCGCCGATTATGACGGTAGGGCAGCCGGCAACGATAGAGCCGCCGTGCGCACAGTTGTCACCCATACGAGCAGCTGGTTTATTGCCGATGAGGACGGTCATAGAGCCTTTGACAATCGAATCCGGCGGGCCGACGCATGTGACCATATCGCCCATGCATGCTGCAGGCTGACCGCCAATGAGCACTGTCAGACAGCCGGGTGGCATAATCGGTCCGCCGACGTGGGGTTTCGGCCCTATAGGCGTCGGATCCTGCATCGGGCAGGTGTGCATATCACCTACTCTTGCTGCCGGCGGCATATTTGATTCTCCATTTATTCATTATTATCTGTTAGAGTTAGTCGAATTATATTCAAAAAATATCAATCCAGCAATCGCTTTTTCAGGCAGATATTTGTATTTTTCCCTGGGCTATTTGTACGCCCGTTTCCAGAAATTTGAGAGAAACTTCTTCCGCTCTGTCGGGCTCAATGCCTGCCGCTAAGATAATCGCGCCTGAAGCGGCGTGCGCGGTCAGGTGTTCGACTGACACCTCCAAAGTTTCATCGTCGCTCGCGGCCGCTCCGTTCGACCAGCCGGCAGCCATCGCTGTCCATGCGGCAGGGGCGCCCGGCATCTCGAAGTTGTTCTTACCGCCTGCCGTCAGCGCTACATCGCGATTTTCCTCTGTAGGATTTTTGACCCATGCCTCGGCCGCCTGCATCGCCTCGGCGGCAATATCGTCATTGCAGCAGGCAGGGACGCTTCTGACGCACAGGGACGCCCACCACACCGCCTCGCGCATTGGCAGCCCATAAGCAAGAAAACGCATCGCATCCTGGTAGAGTTTAGCCCGGACCAGCCGGTCCACAAACTCGTGCGGCATGGGCTCTCCGCTCAGGTGTGCTTTGGCCTCTTCCTGCAGGTCGAAATCGCCGCAAACCTCCGCCACTGTTCTATCCGCTATCAATTTAAACGGTTCGGTTATTGCGGCCGGCTCTTCACCCTTCGCGAATATACCACCGAATATATCACTTAGCTTTTTCATTGTCTTGGCGAATGGTTCGAGTCTTATCGCCTACACACGCGGTTTATCTTATTATTTGAAAAAATACATATCCGCATAAGTCTGTAGCGCCATCATGTTGCAAGACTTGTACAATGCCCGGTCCACGGCCGCGCCACCGAACTTCGCACCTTTCAGGTCCTGAAGAGTGGGTGCCGTAATATCTTTGCCCCACTTGCCCGGTCGAAGCCAGGTTTTCAGCTTGTCCCCTCCGGCACCAAATTGGCATTTTTCCTTTAGAAAAGTCATCAATTCCTTAGCTTTAGCTTCCGTTTCAACTTTATTCGGCCACGCCTTTCTAACGGCGTCTGCAAGATTTCTCAAATTTTTTAACTGATCAGCACTCACCTTGTTCTCAATACCTGCTATTCCGCCAGCCGGACCCAAGTTACCATCTTTTGTCCGCTCCTCTTTTGTTGCCTTGATATCTGCAAGCTCATTAATGAAGTCGGTGGCAATCTCGATACAGAACGGATCTGATACATCTTGAGTACCACTATTGTAGGGCCAGAGGTGCTTTTGGAATGTTTCTATTTCCATCTCTCTGGCAAATTTCCATTTTGCACAATCCGGTATCTCTCCTTTAAGAACCCCTTGAAGCCCCCAAATAATGACTGCCACATAGTCTTTTTCTGTTAGGTAAGGTTCTTTAATATAATTGTTAAAGTCATCTATAACAGATTTTTCTATGCTCTTTGGATCACAGTTGATGCGGTCGATACGCCATTTGAGTATCAAGGGGTAGTCGGATGATTTTGATGCTCCTTTGGCTATGGCGGTTCGCAGGACTTTCAGTACATGGTAGTCTTCCATGTTCACACCTTCGATGCCCAGTTTTTCAGCGGCATCCTTATCTTCGTCGCCGCCGAAATAGGATACCGTTAGCGTTACCACTCCCTTATCTATCACATTTTTGTACTTTTCTTTGATTTTGTCGATAACCTCTTTCAGGCCCATACCTTTTTTAATTTCTTGCTCATAATCGCAGTAGTGGTTATTTGAATCCCTTGCTATTCCTACCAGCTTTAGTTTAGATTTTATCTTTTCTGACATGCAATTTTGGAATATCAGGCTTGCCGCAGTTTGTGCCATTTCTATACGTTCTTTATCCGACATATTCTGATTCATTCGTTCAAACAGATACCACCTACAAACCTCCTGATGTTCTTTACGTTTTTGTAGCCCTAGAAGCACATCTCGCAATTGATAATCATTAACAAGTTCATTAGCATCTTTCCATTCTTTGATCGGTTTGCGAAGGAAATCGTATACACCAGCGGGAGTGCAGAGGGAGATAACGGCATAGGCAGCTAAACTGGATTTATTTTTAACATCTTGGTAATCATGGTATTTCCCCTGCTCATTTTCCTTCCACTTAGTGTAGTGGCCTTTCTTGTTATCTTTGTCTTGGGCGTCTGCTGCCTCCCAATGGGGTGCGGTTTCCGAATCGATTGAGGATTTGTACTTAAACGTAGTTTGTTTATCGCCCTCTTTTGCGGAAATAGAAACGTCGCTTGCTATCTCCGCGCCGACGAAAAGGCTGGCAAGAATAGTGTCCTTTGAACCTGGGTCTTTTTGTAAACTCGAGCTTCCCTGAGCACCGAACTGCGAAACGCGCAGCGGCCACTCCCATTTATGCTTGTTCTCATGTGCCAACTGACTCGACATTGCTGAAATAGCCTTGAAAAGAAAGGCGAGGTAGGGGCACATCAGGCTGGGCTGAAGTCCCATCTCCGGCGTTCGGATGACAACGATGGGCGCGTTCTCGTTTCTTCCAACCCCGAACCGGACGACCGAAATCCACGGCCCATCTGCTTCATTACCCACGCTGCCGGGAAGACCTGACTTCAACTTCATCCCCTCTCGTCTGTGCTGAAGCAACTTAATCAGGTCGAAGTAGCGTTTTACTTTCAGACCCCTGGCTATCCAATCGAGGTCTGACTTGATGTCCCACTCCATGAAGACCGTCAGGGCCTGGGCGAGGATATTCTCCGGTGCTTCAGAACCACCTTGAGCGCTCCCTTTTTCGTGTGTGGTTTTACCTTTAGGCGAAACGTTGATAATCCTTGTTGGCTCGATCTTGTAGTTGCCGATGCGCCACTCAAGGATTGGGCTCTTAAGGTCCAATTTTCCCCTTTCTATCAAAATCACCGGTCGCGAATCTTTATCCTTATTCTTTTGGCTGTCGATTAACCTCTCAAGACGAGCGTTCACCTCTTCATCCATGAATCCCAGGTAAACGTCGATGAGGGGTATGTGTTTATTTGTTGTCTTATAGCGATAAAGATCTCCTGATTTTTCTGTTTTTTCTTTGATTTCTTTTTGCGGCGCAAGGATCTCATCGGGGGCCTGGATCCAGAAGGGCGATTTGCGATCTTCTTTCAATTTCTTATTGTGATGATAACTCCAAATTTTTTCTAAAGGGAGACCGCAGTGATGCAAAACATCGAAGATGGAATCATCGCCTTCGAGCTTGTACCACGCAAGGTATTCCTCACCATAGGCTACTTGCATCTTATCCTCCATTTCCTTTTGGCTTATCAGTCTCAACGAATTTCCAGGCGTCTTTATCGAGGTTTGGGAAGCTGACTTTGCATTCGCCCTTCTCGAATCCTTCGACCCTTGCCCAGCCTTTCTCGTCGAGCGTACCCTCAGCGACTGTTTTGCCGTCAGGCAGGGTTATCTTGTACTTCTCTCCGGGAACCGGTTCGTTTCGCTCATCAAGCAGTTCAATCTCAATCCAGCTATCCTTCTTCTCTTCTTCTTTTTCCTCTTTTTTTCCTTCTCCCGCTTTCTGTTCGCTGGTAGCAGTTCCCCCGGCTTGCGCGGGCTTGTGCGGCTTTACCTTCTCCGAGCCGTATTTGCCTGATTTAGTCTTGGCCTGCTCAGCCTTTATCTCTGCCATTTTGCCGGGATCGGCTACGTCGGCGTCTTCTGGCTTTTTCGGCGCCGCCGGCGGGACCGCCTTTCCTGCTTTTCCGCTCTTTTTACCCATCTGAATTTGAATCCTTTATCAGTTAATCTTTACTATTGTACCCTTGACTTCCGTCATTATACCACCCTGGATGGATGTTTGGGCAGATCCTTTGACCTCAACTTGTGTGCCGTCAATTTTCAACTGACCGGCGGTTTTTATTTCTATATTACCAGGCTCGATGGCAATGTGAGAGCCGCCGACACTTAGAGTGATATTCTGCATCCCCTCGATAACGATATTGCTTGCTTTAAGGTAGTAATCACTTGTAGTCTGTTCGGAATGGTTGGCCTTAAAGACCTCAATCACGTCGCCCTTGACGGTCAGCGAGAGGCTTTTGCCGACTTCCTTGGCTTCTTTGCCTTTGACTGTAAGGTTGCGGTCCTCGCCTATTTCCTCGAGATGGTTCTGTTCCACAAATTCATTGCGGTGGCTCTTGACCTGCTCGAATTTCTCGTTCTCGACGACCAGGTGGCGGTCGCTGCCGATAGTCTCAAAGCGGTCGTTTTTAGTGCGGATATCGAGGTTCTTCTCGGCCTGGATGAATATCTGCTCCTCACCTTTCTTGTCTTCGAAGCGAATCTCGTTGAAGCCATCGCCGCCTTTGCTGGAATTCGATTTTAGCGTGGACATGGTCTTGTTGGTCGGCAGGTCGTACGGCGGCATCGCCTGAGCGTTGTAGACCCGGCCGGTTATGATGGGCTGGTCGGGGTCGCCTTCAAGAAAATCGATGATAACTTCCTGGCCGATACGGGGAGTATAAATCGCCCCCCAGTCTTTGCCCGCCCATACCTGGCCCACTCTTATCCAGCAGGAGCTGTTTTCATCTGCCTTGCTGTAGCGGTCCCAGTGGAATTTTACTTTGACCCGGCCGTACTTGTCGGTGTAAATCTCTTCACCGGAAGGACCAACCACTATCGCCGTCTGCGGGCCGGAAACAGTTGGTTTTGGTGTAGTGCGCTGTGCGCGAAAAGCCTGATCAGCGGGGATTGCCGTAAATTTGCAGGAATAGATGCACTCGCCGCTTTCCTCAGTGGAAGAGAAGTATTCGTTGCCTTCAATCTTATAGCTTGCGGAGGTAATCAGGTAGTTATCGTTCCGGTCGTCGCGCGGATGGTCGGTAAGTTTAAATGTAAAGCCAGGGCAGATACCGCGGCAATCGCAGTCGGCCGTTGCCACCTGAAACTGGGCCTGAATCTCTTCAATACGCTTCCTTGCATAGCCGTCCCCGTCGCCGGTTTCGGTATATCCGCCGGGGTAATCATAAATTTCGTGATCCGCCGCCGCGTGCTTGCGGCTCACTTTGGCCCTTACTTCCAGGGCTTTCTTGGTATCTTCGAAATCAAAATCGTTCAGGGCGTATGAGACGGGCTGTAGATGTGTCTGGACTACCCAGTCGGAAACACACCCTTCAGTCTTGGCGCCCTTGTCGGCAGCATGGTATTCGATTTCGTCGAACTCAGGATAAGCCTCATGAGCGCTGGGCGAATCAGCCAGAACCAGGTTGTGTTTGCCGTTCTCATGCTTAAAGAAATAATAAATTCCCTCCTGCTCCATGAGTCTGCTTACAAAATTAAAGTCAGTCTCGCGGTATTGGACGCAGTATTCCTTCTTTAAATAGCTGCCGGTCAGGGCATCTTCGAAGTCCTTCAGTTCATGTTTTTTGAAGACATCCTTGATTATGTCCGGGATTTTTTGGTCCTGGTAGATACGGCAATCCGCGGTTCTGGTTAGGAACCACAGCCAGGGCACGATGGTGGCCTGGTATCTGGCGAGCCGGCCGTAGGCTGTTACCTGGGTGAAGTGGCTGATATATCCGTTGAAGTAGCGATTCTTGCCTGAGCCAAGAGCCAGGCGTATGGTCACGTTCTGCCCGACGATGTCTTCGGCCTTGATTTGGGGATTCTCGCTGACTAACTCCAGCTTATACTCGAACAGCCGGCCCAGATGCTCGGTACCGGACATACTGACCAGCAAAAGGACTTCTTCGCCCAATGGCGTTTTGCCAATCGCCAGTTCTCTATTCTTCTGGGTAAGTTTTTCTGGCATTGTGTAATCCTACCTCTTTTGCATCGAAACCACTTTAGTTTACACTTGCCGCTGACTTTATGCAATAGTGTTCACTTCGTCGATCGTTGTGTCTTTGCGACGTACGTTTTAGTCGAAAGAATAAGTAAACTCGCTGTCTTTAACTCCTACATGGACGCGTTTTGCGGTTTTACCTTCCATAAGCCGCGTCAGCAATTCCTGGCTGACTTCCGGAAGTAAAGTGTTGGTCAGAATCGCGTCAACCATTCGGGCGCCGCTTTCGACCTCGGTACAACGGCTGGCGATAAGTTCGATGACCTTATCATCATAGGTAAACGGTATCTTGTGGTTTTCCTGTGTACGACGTCCGATCCTTCCCAACTGCAGGCGGATAATGAGCCTGAGTGTCTCGTCACTGATTGGATAGAAGGGCACGACGACCAGTCGGCCGAGCAGGGCCGCAGGAAAAACCTCAAGCAGAGGTTTTCGCAGGGCCTTGCATATACCTTCGGGCTCGGGCATCAGTTTCGGATCTTTGCACATATCCATTATAAGGTCGGTGCCCACATTGCTTGTGAGCAGAATTATTGTATTCTTAAAGTCGATGAGCCGCCCCTCGGCATCTTCCATCTGACCTTTGTCGAATACCTGAAAGAAAATCTCGTGGACGTCACGGTGTGCCTTTTCGACTTCGTCAAGCAGGACGATGCTATATGGACGCCGTCGCACTGCCTCGGTCAGAACACCACCTTCCCCGTAGCCGACATATCCGGGAGGCGAGCCCTTGAGCGTTGATACCGTGTGGGCCTCCTGAAACTCACTCATATTGATGGTGGTTATGTTGCTCTCGTCCCCATACAGGGCCTCTGCCAGAGCCAGTGCCGTTTCGGTTTTACCTACACCGCTGGGTCCGACCAGAAACATTACAGCAATCGGCCGATTCGGATTCTCTATGCCGGCACGCGAGGTCTTAATGCGTTTGGCAACTGCCGCCAGCGCGTGGTCCTGGCCTATCACTCGCTCTCGGAGCCTGTCATCCAAATGCAGAATCGCTTCAATCTCATTCCTGACCATTCCCCCTACAGGTATCCCCGTCCAGTCGGCGACTACGGAACCGACAGCCTGTGCATCAACGCATGGGAGGATCAACGGCCTTTCACCCTGCAGGGTGCTGAGTTGTTTCTGCAGTTTTTTGAGTTCTTTTAGTAATTGTTTTCTGTCGATTTTTTCTGTAGCATTTGCTTTTTCACCTTCTTTGGCTGTTGCTTCAGCGGTTTCATCAGCTTCAGCTTCATGCTCGGTTTCCTTTTTGGTACTGGAGGCTTTCTTTTCGGTTTGTTCTGCCTGTTCAATCGTACCTTCACCGGATTCTCGCAGTTTGGCTCGAATGTCCAGAATAGAATCAACCAGTTCTTTCTCTTTTGTCCAGCGGTCTTCCAGTTCGGTCTGTCTTTTACGTTCGGTTTTGAGTTTTTCGTTGATTTCGGATTCACGTGCCTTGTGGTCTACGCCGGTTGCCGTTTCTCTGCCTACTATTTCCAGTTCCGTTTCAAGTGCCTGGATTCGACGCCGGCAGTCGTCCAGTTCCGGCGGTACCGCATGCTGACTGATGGCCACTCGTGCGCAGGCGGTGTCGGTCAGGCTTACCGCTTTGTCGGGCAGTTGACGCTCAGCGATATAACGGTGAGAGAGACGGACCGCTGCATCCAGAGCCTCATCCAGGATTTGTACACGATGATGCTTCTCAAGATTTGAAGCCAGTGCACGCATCATCATCAACGCATTTTCTTCTTCCGGTTCATCGACTTTTACAACCTGGAACCTTCGGGTTAGGGCGGGATCTTTCTCGATGTACTTCTTATACTCGGACCATGTGGTGGCCGCGATGGTTCGCAACGTACCACGTGCCAGTGCCGGTTTAAGTAAGTTTGCGGCATCACCGGTACCCGCTGCTCCTCCGGCCCCGATTAGCGTATGAGCTTCGTCAATGAATAGAATAATCGGCTTGGGCGAGCTTTGCACTTCCTCTATCACTTGGCGCAAGCGGTTCTCAAACTCGCCTTTCATGCTAGCTCCCGCCTGCAGCAAACCCACGTCCAGCACTCGCACCGCCACGTCCTTGAGTGACGGTGGCACGTCACCGGCGGCAATCCTCTGGGCGAAACCTTCTACAACCGCCGTCTTTCCGACACCGGCCTCACCGGTCAGAATCGGGTTGTTCTGACGTCGGCGCATCAGGATATCGACAATCTGCCGGATTTCTCCATCGCGTCCTACTATGGGGTCCATTTCGGCGCTGCGAGCTTTTTCAGTAAGGTCTACTGAAAATTTCGCCAGGGCTTCCTGCTTGCCCATCGCCGCAGGTGCCATTTCTCCGGTCTCGGCGCCGGCTTCAGCTTCTGCCCGCATGGAACTGCCGTCGGTTGCTGCAAGTGTTTCCTCCGGCGAGCCCGCAACAATCTTTGCGTAACTGTCTGTTAGCTGCTCGAGCTTGACTTTATCGAATTCCTTTGAAATCCGAAGGAGAACGTTCTTAAGGCCGCTGGTTTTCAGGATTCCTACTATTAAGTGGCCGGTGCGAATCTGTGATTCCCCAAACAGCAAACTGCCGTAAACCCACCCCCGCTCGACCGATTCCTCGAGATGTGAAGAAAGGTCCGAGATAGATGTGGAACCTCGCGGTAATCGGTCTAATTCGGCCGTCATATCGGCGGCGAGTCGTGAAGGATCAATCTCGAAATGTTTTATAATACGGTGAAGGTCCGAGTCGGGCAACTTCAGGATCTGGTGCAGCCAGTGCACAAGTTCTACATACGGATTACCGCGTAATTTGCAGAAGATTGTGGCTCCTTCGATGGCTTTATAGCCTATACTGTTGAGTTTGCCGAATAGCGATGTACGGGATATTTCAGCCATGGTTCAGTCCTTTCGTTTTCTTACATAGCCGTGGGTGTACACATGTTCCGATGCGTGACGTTTATGAGGAAAATTCTAACAAAAGTACAAGTCACTAAGTCCGCCACACGTTGGAACGCCGGAATTCCTTACATATGGACATTCCCTGGTATTTACATGCTTTTTTAGCTGACTCGCTTTCTCCTGTCAAATTCTTTTTTGGGTTTTATTGTGAAATGGATTGTCTTTCTATGATTTGGGCGTGCAAGGACTGCCGGTTGCGCTTAGGAATCCGGAGCGCATGAGATTTTTAACTACATTCAGGCAGGTGGGGACGATATTTTGCGGATCGGTTTTTACTCGGGCGGCCACTTTTTCCAGAAGTTCACGCAGAGTTCGCTTGCCGTCACAACCGGCCAGCAAATTCGCAACGTACATGTCGACATTGCCGGCAAATGGGACGCCCTCGGATGCGTAAAGGTGCTCGGAACGTACGGCCCATCGGCCGTCTTCGGCCCGTAGTTCGTGCCGCAAAAGGTGATGTTCGTCGAACAGCAGTCGCTGCTCTAAAAGCTGGCGGTCGTCATCGAGGGATTGGAGCAAATCTTCGGCGGCAAAGATACGCTCGATCTGATCACCTGAAGAGCCCATACATCTGCCTTTATCGAGAATGTGGGAACGGAACCAGTTATGCCGGCCGCTTCGTCTTCGCATAACCATTGCGCCGGCGCTGATTTGCCTTATTCCCATCTGTTCATAATATGCCATCCACTCATCCAGATACCTTCCATAGTCAGGTGAGTTCTGCCCCACGCTGGTTTGTAACCAGTCCGCCGCGTAGGTCAAAGGGTCAGTGGATTTGAAAGATATCAGCCAGCCGTCACAACCGGTATTTGACGTCCAGCTTTTCGGCCGGGAATCCCAATCCTCTTCGTCTTTATGATGCCAGTTGAACAGGATACATCCAAAACCACCTTCAGTCAGCCTCTCTCCAACTCCACACATCACCTGTTCTGAGAGGGCATCACCCGGTAGGTTCGTATCACGAAAGATAAACCTGGATTCGGGAGAAATCACAAATGGGGGATTTGAAACAATCAGTTCGAATTTCTGCTCAGCCACCGGCTCATAAAGGCTGCCCTGCAGCCACTCTACGTTGTCTATTTCATTTAATTTGGCATTGAATTTTGCAAAGTTCAGCGCCCGCGGATTAGTATCCGTACCTATGACGCGAGCGGCATGGTGTGCGGCCAGAAAGGCCTGTATTCCTGCGCCTGTTCCAAGGTCAAGGGCGGTTTTGACCTTACGGCGAATGGTCACATTCGCCAGCGATAAAGAAGCGGCACTTACGCCGAGGACGTGGTCGGCCGAAAGCTGGCCGTGAATTCCCGGCTCGAAATCACAGGCCATCAGTAGCTCGTGGTAGGGTCCCAGCTTGACTATCGACCGGATAGTCCCATTCTGACGAATAAGCAGGCCGATTCCTTCCAACTGCTCAATGTCAAGGCCCGGCAGATTCCTGCGAATATCCGGCTCAGAGACCTGACGTCCAAGCCAGAACAACCGGACCAGTATATTATATGGGCTGTCGGCTCTGACACGGCGGTCGATGAGTTCGAAATCCTGGCTTTCGTGGACACATGATAAACCCAAAGTTTCAGCCAGTGCCGTCTCATTATATCCTGCGTCACTGACGACCTTTTTCAAGGTTTTGCCGTCGAACGGCCGGTCTACATTAAATACTGCTGGCCCATCTGTTTTTGCCATAGTTTTCCCTCGTGATTTGTCTTTGGCTGTATTTTCCATATCCACCTCAATAAAATATTGCGGTACTTTTCGAGCGCTGCAATACCAAGATAACATTTGCTTGTCAACAACTTCCCGGTCGGTTGAATCATCAAACGCAGCATATTTTTGTCTTAGGAATTGGGTTTGTTTGGGTTTGAATTGGGTTCGTATAGTCGTTTTATTGGCTAAAATAGATTCGACAGGCTCACTACAAGTTGGGTTCGATTTGGCTTTGTTTGGGTTTGTTTGGCTTTGTTTTTTCCTAATTGACCAAGTGTCCAAATGATCATAATCCCTTGTAAATACTTTATTTACGTTAGACTTGACTTTTCGGAATTTGGCTTTGTTTTGCATAAAAAGGTGAATTTGTAGTGCGCCCATGACATCTGTAAAGGTATCTCTACAGTTGTAAAGACATAAATCCTTTATTAACCACAGATTACGCGGATTACGCCCCATTAGAAACAAAAGGCATGTTTCTAACGGGGTAAACAGATTTCGCTGAGTTTTTGCCACAAAGACACTAAGACACGAAGTTTTTTTGACAAGATTAACAGGATTAATACAGATTGTTATTGGCCGGCTTGGTGTTCCGCCTTCGCTAAAGCTACGGCGGACAGGTCTCGGCAGTATTTGCTTGTAAAGCCAGCTTTGTCGCAGGTTATTGCCTTCGTCCACAAGGCCATTGAAATGGCCTTCTTCAGAAGCCGGCGTAAAATGGTTAATTTTTGTCATTTATGCACCAAAATGTTCAAA